>NZ_BKFU01000058.1:0-19613 GCF_008980265.1 Acinetobacter sp. TUM15064
GACAAAATGACTCCAGATGAGTTTTACTATGACCAGCTACCACAACAAAATAAGGTAGCTTAACTAGAGCAGAGTATCACTTATAAATAAGCTTTTAGTTGTTCAAACATGTGGGACCACCTCTCTTTGTATTGTTTAACAAAGTATGCCCTTCACATATAACGGGTATGTTCTCTATTTTTTTATTTGAGTTCGGAGATCTTTGGTATTGTTTAAAAAGACCAATAGTGATGCACTGATTTATGGCTTTTTCTAAGTGTTCTACTACTTCATTGTATAATTCATCACGGTATTTCTGAGCATCTTGGATAGAGTAGGGATAATCTGGGTTTTTCTCAAAAAAATTAGGCTCTCTAATATTTTTATCAACAATATCAAGTTGATTATACAATTTTATAGCGACTAAGAGCTCTGCAATAGGCTTATAGTATTTCTGTTGATTATCTTTTTCATATGTGTTGATAATCTCTTGAATCTGTAGAAATCCTTTATCTAAAGTTAATGAATCGCTAGGTTTTGATTTTAAGATTGATTCGATGATTGTGGCTAAAATAATTACTATAGCTGTGAAAAGGTTAATAATTTTATCTTTAGTTACAATTTCACCAGTTCTCATTAATTTAACATCAAAAAAACTACACTCTTGAATAGATTTATTTAAGAACTCTGGGAGAGTTTTTCCTAGAACTGAATAATAGGAATATTGGAAGCCAGTTATATCCGTTGTTTCAGCCCACGTTTGCACACATTTTATTTTTTCGTATTTCTTGTAGTCAACTGAAAGCGATTGGCTTAATGCTTTGGCATTAGGAACGATTTCTTCGTGTGTACTTATATAGCCAATTAATTCATTTAAGAATTTTTTTTGGCTACGGATGTCTTTTTTAGATGGATTTAAATGATTTGAAGTTTTGCATTCGCCTGTTATTGATTCAACTTTCTTTTTCTTGGGAGTGAGTGGCATAATTGGGCTTCAAAGGTTGTACATAGTTGGTTATTTTATTTTATAAATCATTATCTTGAAAAGATAAACCTGATAATGTAATTAGCGAATATCTTTTAAGTGATTTTTAAAAAAGTTGAAATAAATACAATAATAATCAACTTATTATCAATTGGTGTTTTTAAGATAGTGGCAGTAATTTAGACTTTTATAGGAGGGGGTATGGAGTTAGAAACTAGGTTGGTTTTCATTGATACATCTGCATATGAGAATAAGAATTATCAATTTGGTCAACATATTTTAGGGCGCCTTCAAGAGCTTATTGAGCAGGAAAAGATTCACCTTTTGGTCACTGATGTCACGAAAAGTGAAATTGAATCACATTTAAAGAAGAAGTCAGTCGAGGCTGCATCAAAAATTAAGCATATAACTAAAGATGCTATGTTTCTTAGGAATGCATCTGAACTAGATTGTTATGGCATATTTACTAAAGTGAGTGGTGATGAAATTTATGATCTAGTGCATAAAAAGTTTTTAGAGTTTTTGGAAGGGCGATGCGTAGAAATTATAAGTGTAAGTTCTGTTGACCCAAATGTGGTATTCAATGCTTATTTTCATAACCTTCCACCATTCGATAAAGAATCTAAAAAACATGAATTCCCTGATGCGTTTGCATTAGAAGCAGTAAAACAGATTAGCTTGCGAAGAGGGCATGCAGTTTATATTGTTAGCTCTGACGGTGACATGAAGTCATTCTGTGCTAATGAGAGTAGCTTTATACATCTAGAATCTGTAGATGATTTGATTGATTTGATAGTTCGCAGTGATAAAGCATACGAAGAACCAACCAAGTTTGCTGACGAAGTATTTGAGCTCTTGCAAGAGAAAATAAAAGCACTTGCTTTACAATCTTTACAGGATGGTGAGTTTAATTATGAAAATACTGAGCCTTTTGACGATGTTATAAGTTCTATTGATATAGATTCATTAACTATTAAGAAGAAAACATTGCAAAATGTTGACGCGGAGTGGGCTGAATATTCAGTTGAGTTTGAAGTGACTGTTATAGCAAATTACCAATTCTCTGATTATGATCGTTCGCCTTGGGATCCTGAAGATAAACAATATTTATTTGTACTTAACAATGAATCCATAATTAAGCACAAAGAAACCTATACAGCCCATTTAATGCTTACCTATGACGATGGATTAAAGGTAAAAGCTGATATTGCCGAGCTTAACTTCGAAGAATCTTATTTTGAGCTAACAGATAATGATGCAGAAATTCTTTATTTCAAAGAACTAGATGTTAATGGGGAGTAAAATGAAATTATATGTAATAGGTAATGGATTTGATGTTCATCATGGGCTTGATACAAAATATACATCATTTGGTTTGTATCTCAAAAAAAATTACAGAGATGTGTACAATCTTTTGTTAGAACACTTTGGTTTTACTGATTTAGATCCTGATTTTCCTTCCTCAATGTTAGATCCATTATGGTCAGAGTTTGAGAGCAGCATGTCTGGTTTGAGTACAGATTCTGTTTTGGAAGCAAATATGGATGCAATGCCCAACTATGCATCAGATAATTTTAGAGATAGAGATCGGTATACGCTTGAAATTGAGATGGAGCGAATTTTGGGTTATTTAACAACAGATCTGTATAAGGCTTTTAAAGAATTTATATTAGCTGTTGAATTTCCTGAATTTAATCTGGGAAACGCCGTCAATTTAGATAGAAATGCCATGTATCTCACTTTTAATTATACGGATACTCTTACTTATTACTACGGGATTCCAGATAACAATATTTTGTTCATACATGGAAAGGCTGAAAATGATGATCAAGAACTTATTCTTGGTCATGGTGTTGATCCTGAGAATTTCAAAGAAAAACCTGTGGAACCCCCTAAAGAGTTAAATGATGAAGAGTATGAACAATGGGCGGAATATCAGTCTGCTCAATATGATTATTCTTTTGAACGTGGTAAACATGCAATCAATCGCTACTTTTCAGCAACATTTAAAGGTACAGAAGAAATCATTGAGAATAATAAGAAATTCTTTTCAAGTATCCATAATATTGAAGAAATCTACATTCTTGGTCACTCACTTGCTGATGTTGATTTGCCATATTTCCGTAAATTAAAACAATCAGTCAAGCCTGATATTAAATGGGTTGCAACATTTTATGCTTCTCAAGATGAACAACGTCACATGGATATTTTAAAAGCGCTTAATATATCCAATGTATCAGTAATTCGAATGAATGAGGTCTAATAATTCTCAGGGGCCTTATATTCAAAAGTGGAGTGCAAAAAAATTGCATTATTTTCATTATCGGCTTTTGTTTTAGGCAACTATTTTATATTAGAACCTAACACCTTTACTATATGAGCAAGGTGTTAGGATTTTAATGTTTTTTATTGGTTTATAGAGCTATGAAGATCTTCCCAAATTTGAGTAGCAACTTCATTCGATACATTATTCGATTCAGCAATTTTCTGAATCTCATTTTCTCGAGCTTCTCTATAATCTTCTTCTTGCTGTTCAAGATTTAGATCTTGTCTCATATTGGATCCCCTTTAATCAAAAAAATTTGAGTTGGATCAATATGCAGAAAAAGGTCTGACGTTTCAATACTACCGATGATGAAATATAACATTAAATTTTTATGCACTAGTTGATTGCTTGACGCTCTACAGTGCGCAGATTATCCTTAGCCTGCTGACCTACATCGTCAGCGGGTTTTGACAGACCCATTAACAAAGACAATATGCGAAATCTCATTTTGCATGTTGTGGACCCGTTCGTCCCCCTTTCTTTGCGGTAGGGCGGAGGGGGGACGCGCTTGCGCGTGCTGGTTTCTTTGTTACCAGTCTGTCAACCCTCCTTCGTTCTGCCACCATCAATTGACAGTGATTTGGCAGGATTCTTTTAAAACAAAGGAGTACGCCATGCGCTTACATCAAGACCGTCTTTTATATTTCTCTTTTTTCATGTTTGTACCGTTGGGTGATTAGACCTGATGCTGTGCAGTCAATGCATAGCTGTGTCGATGACTTTCTAAGAATAAAACTTTTTCAAGTACATATTACCGATATGAAGATGAATCTCTCATGCTGTTTTGAGGGTCATAGATCTGTGTGCTTTATCGTCTATAACACTTCAAAAAAACATAGATATTCATTCCAACATTCATGCATGGGGAGCACTGCGTCTGATTGAGACCAAGACCAGTGATGCCTATAAAAAGAGAAAATGATTATGTTTAAAACCTTCCTAAAAACTGCCCTTATTTCATTACTACTTGCAGGTGCATCATTGGCGCAGGCAGGCTGGTTTGCGCAAGCCAGTGAAGCCTATTTTGTTAAGGCTCGCAATTTGGGTGGCGGGGTGTATCAGTGCATGTATAAAACCAATCCGGGCAACCGTGGTTGGCGTAATTTCACGGTGAACTTTCAGGGTGGTTGCCCGCGCTTCGTTCACTTTAATGCTCAGAATGGTCAAGTCACTGTACCCAACTAAAGATGGGAGCATTTGAGATGAACCAAAAAACCATATTGGGTTTGGCTGCGATTTTAGCGCTGACCCTAATCATTATTGCAGGCTTCTATTTCTTTAGCCCCAAATATGCAACTGAGAAAACGGTTCAAGCCAGCACTTCTGAGGCTAGCTCTGCACAGCCTTTGGAATCTGCCAGTTCAGAAGCAACAGGATCAACTGAAATTGCAGCAGCAGAAGTGGATGGGATTGATGTCAAAGAGCTTACCACAGGGAGTAAAAGTCTGAGCCTATCAGGCCATGAACCTGAATTGCTCAGCTTTGAATTTGATAAAAACTTAAAGTCTGTCGATACCTTGCTGTCGATGCTGCCTTATAACGAACTGCCTCAGTTTGAGCAGGACAACATAGATAAATATCAACGCTATGTCTTTGCCAAAGCCGCAAAAGATACAGGCAAATCAGTGAAAAACTTCAGCTTACAGGAACACGGAGCACTGGAATCGGAGCAGGCGGGTAATCGTTACTACGTTTATAAATTTGATAATGGCACAGACTGTGAAATTCATCTGGTCAGCATTGATTTAAATACGGGCGATTATGGCGTGAGCTATAACTACTGCTGAGGATAAAATGTATGAAGCAATTTTTTAAACCGATCCTACTGGCAGTGACTGTAACGACAGGAATGTTGTTGAGTGGGTGTAACTCTGGCCTTGATCCAAATACATTTACGGTAGAACTGGATGTCAAAGATACCAGTAACTGGTATGCGCAAAATCAATCCGCTACGGTATTGACCATCCGTTCTAACAGCGCAGATCCGATTGATGTCACCAATGTGCTGATCAACAACGGTGAATGCAGTTATGAAGGCTATCGCAGATCGTTGGAATATCCCCAGCATTTTAAAATGGGTCTACGTTTAAGACTGAAATTAACAGGCTGTGGCTATAACAATGTGGTACGTGTCGATGTTGAAACCGACCAAGGTACTGCAAGCTATAGCTTTCAATAACTCAGTTCAACACTAAGCCAAAGCACTCAATTTAAGCTACACACCAAACCAAACCGCGTCCTTAATGGATGCGGTTTTTTTATGCCCGCCATTCAGCTTTTGTACTGAATTCAGTCTACTTGGAATATTCAATGTCTCTTATTCGCTGTCCTTTTTGTCAGTCTGTCCATGTTCAACAGACCGATTCAGGCAATCCCAACTTTAATTATTTTGAACAACTGCAACGTTGTATTTCCCCCACACAGATGGCGATGTTCGGCATGCAGGTCGCCAAAAAAGCAGGCGTTTCACCTTTTATTGGTGCGGCGATCGGGGTGGTCATCGGCGGGGTTTTGGTGGTGATCAGCCAATACTGCTTTGAAAAGTATTACACCGATGCCGTGCACTACGTCTGCTTGGATTGCCAACAAACCTTTGCATGGGCGAAGTAATCGCATCTCAGCCTTTACATAGTTGAATTCATACATTCTTTAAAACTTTACATCACACACTTATTTTAGGAAGGTTCACCATGGCACATCAACTTGAACAAATGGCTTATGTCGGACAAACCCCTTGGCATGGTTTAGGCAATCAGCTTACCCCAAACCAACCGATTGAAGTCTGGGCCAAACAAGCAGGCATGGACTGGCAGATTGAAAGCTCGAATGTGAGTTATATGGCTGAAAACCATAAAGGACAAAGCTTGATCCTACCGCATGATGAACAGCGGGTTTTATACCGTTCCGACACACATGCGCCTTTATCGGTGGTCAGTCAGCGTTATCAGGAAGTCCAACCCCGAGAGATTCTAGAATTCTATCGAGACTTGACTGAACAATCAGGCTTTGAACTGGAAACCGCAGGGGTACTGAAAGGTGGCAAGAAATTCTGGGCTTTAGCCAAAACAGGACAGACTTCTGCCTTAAAAGGCAAAGATGTCAGCAATGGCTATATTTTATTAGCTACGGCGTGTGATGGCACTTTGGCGACCACGGCGCAATTTACCAGTATTCGCGTGGTGTGTAATAACACTCTAGCTATTGCCTTAAAAGGTCAGAACACAAGTGCAGGCGTAGTCAAAGTGCCACATAGTACCAAGTTTGATGCGCAAAAGATTAAACAGCAATTGGGGATTTCAGTGCGGGCATGGAACGAACATATGTATGAAATGAAACAGCTCAGTCAACGTAAAGTCACACAGACTGAAGCGGCAGCTTATTTCGATGCGGTGTTTAATAACACCAGCATCAGTCCAACCGAGCAAGATGACAGTATTATTCAGTTCTATCGCAATGTTGCCACACAAGCCAACTCAGCTACTAAAGCTGACAACAAGATTGAACCGAATGGACGTTCTATGTCAAAAGTCATGACCATGTTTAATGGGCATGGCCGTGGGGCAGAACTCAGTTCAGCCAAAGACACCGCTTATGGCTTACTGTGTTCCATTACGGAATTTTGTGATCATGAACGTCGAGCCATGAGTCAGGATCATCGCTTAGATTCAGCATGGTTCGGTGCAGGGGCAGGGCTTAAGCAACGTGGGCTTGAACAAGCATTACGCTTAATTGTTTAAGTTTAGATTCAGATTCCGAATTTAAGATAATCACATCAGATCAACATGATCCTGTAAATCTCCTTGAACTCGAATACCTCTTTGCCACATCTCCAGATGTGGCTTTTTTTATGTCTAAAATTTAATAATCAGAGGACATCTATATGAACTCAGCTTTAATTCAACCTCATCCTACTCGAGCAAATATCCATGCGCACCGCCCTAAACTCAGCCATCCAAAACGCTTTTTAGAGACCAAAAACTTAAGTCAAGCCGAATGGCTAGAAGTGCGTCGCCAAGGCATTGGCAGTAGTGACTGTGCTGCCGCTTGTGGACTCAATCCTTATATGTCGATGCTCGAATTGTGGATGATCAAAACAGGTCGGATTCAACAATCCATTGAGGGTGAAAGTGAAGGTCATGCGCCTTTGTACTGGGGTAAACGGCTTGAACCCTTGGTGGCTGAGTACTACAGCATGCACACCAACTACAAAGTCCGTCGGGTCAATGCGGTGTTACAACATCCCGAAGCTGATAAACATTTCATGCTCGCCAATTTGGATTATTCCGTAACAGGTGATGCCGATGTACAAATATTGGAATGTAAAACCGCAGGCGAATATGGCGCCAAACTGTGGCGAGATGGTGTGCCTTTATACGTACTGTGTCAGGTACAACACCAATTGGCAGTGACAGGCAAGAAAGCCGCACATATCTGCGTATTGATTTGTGGACATGAAACTCGCATCTTTAAAGTCATTCGTTCTGAATCGGTGATTCAACACATCATCAATGCTGAACGATATTTCTGGGAGTGCGTAGAAAAGGATGTTCCACCCGAAGCCGATGCCAGTGAATCGGCAGCCAAAGCCTTACAGCTACTCTATCCCGAACATGTACCACTCAGCACCACAGATTTATCCGAAGACGAAAGTTCCAATCAACAGTTTGAACAACTGATTCAAGCACGCAACCAAATTGAAAAGCATCAGGAGCAATTCGATCTGCTTAAGCATCAACTGCAAGCCAAGATGCAACAGGCTGAACGAGCAACATTCTTAACAGGCTCAGTGACGTGGAAAAAGTCTAAAGACTCAATCAGCTTAGACAGCAAGGCTTTACTCAAGCAATACCCTGAATATTTGAATCAATTTCCACAAAGTAAACAAGGTTCACGGCGCTTCAATATCTATACCAATGATGATTGAAGCCGATTTAGCCTAAGCAAAATATCCAACCAACCTAGAAATCCCATGCCTCAGCGCATGGGATTTTTTATGTCTAATTTATTTTACTCAAAAGAGGAAATCATCATGATTAAAGGTTTAGCCATTACACCGCCTATACTCGGGCGCATCAGTATCGGTAAAGTGGTCGAAAAGAACGGTAAACGATTGCCCGAAAAGGATGACCAGTTCACGATTACCAGTCAAATCCAAGGCAAAGAGGGATGGGTGAAGCATCCCTTGGATGAGCAGCTTCGTGCCAAAGCACCCAATCAAAAACTCAGAACCATTCCAGTACGGATGATTTTTAATGATCCTGAACTGAATCTACGAGCTGAGTACACTCTTTTTGATCGACAAACAGGCCGACCAATTTGTACAGGAAATGGTGAAACTTGTCAGCGACTTGGACAAAACGGGGTTGAACAACACCAATGTCCATCACCTGATTTATGTCCTTTGGCCCAAGGTGGACAGTGCAAACCTTATGGACGACTTTACGTGAACTTAGATGAGTCGGATGAGTTGGGTACATTCATTTTTAGAACCACAGGTTTTAATAGCATCCGAACTTTGGCGGCACGGCTTCGTTACTACCATGCGGCTTCAGGTGATTTGCTTTCATGTTTGCCATTGCAACTCACTCTGAGGGGGAAAAGCACAACCCAAAGCTACCGTACACCGATCTACTACGTAGACTTAACTTTACGGGATGGTGTTAATTTGCAGGAAGCAATTACGTCAGCGAAACAGATTGATGAACAAAGTAAGGTAGCAGGATTTTATCAGGAGGCTTTGGATCATGTGGCACGACAGGGTTATGGTAATGCTACTTTTGAGGTGGGAGGTGAAGAGGGCTTAGATATTATTGAGGAGTTTTATAATTCAAATGAGAAAGAGGAGCCTCACCAATGCGGCACTTTATCGTGTGTAACGACAATGAGACAAGAGTTAGCTCGTAATGTTAAAGCACTAACTTAAAAGCTAAGGGAACTTTTAAGTTCCCTTAGCTATAAATAGCTCAAGCTAAATTCTTTAATACGCCACATTTATCAGCAGTACATAAACCGTCACAGGTTTTCCGAATTTCTAACAACTGCTCAATGAGTTTCTGTTGGTTTCTAATACTATCTTGTACATCTCTGATATGAGAATCAATAAGTTCGTTTACTTCAGAACAATTTTGGGCAGGAGTATCTTTATAAGTTAATAATTTCTTGATTTCACTAAGATTCATGTTCAATGTTCGACAATTGACAATAAATTTTAGTCTATCAATATAGTTTTCAGAATACAGTCGATAGTTACCCTGATTTCTTTCAGGTGGTGGGATTAAACCTTCTTTTTCATAGAACCTGATTGTTAATACTGAACAAGAGGTCTTCTCAGATAACTCACCTATTTTTAAGAACATGGTAATCAACAAAAACTAGCTTGACTCTATAGTAGCTATAGGGATTTTAATATGCAATAAGTAAAGATATGACTATAGGCACATCAATGAGTGGTTGCGGTTGTAATAAAGAAAGTTCTTGTGACGATACCAAGCAAAAACAAAATGAATCAGAAACAGATTCTTGTAAAGGTAAAGATTCAGCTACTGAAGTAAGTAAAAGCTCTTGTTGTGGTAATGAGTTACAGCAAGGAGCTAACTCTGATGAAAAAGATACTTGCGGTAGTAACCAGCCGTGTTCTACGCAGTCGAATTTATGTTGTGGTTCGGATTCGATAACTTCACCTGAAACGATTCGGGGGAGTGAAGATACAGCGACTTTCATCAGTGACTATAACATCCCGAAAATGGATTGCTCCGCAGAGGAACAAATGGTTCGGATGACTTTATCTTCATTAGTAGATGTTAAGAGGCTGGTATTTGATTTGCCAAACCGAAACCTAAAAGTTCTGCATAATGGTGAAAATAATGAAATCACTGCAAAACTTGAAGCTCTTGGATTTGGAGCAAAATTAAATAAAACTGAAGCTTATGAAAATAAAGAGCACGCACAAGAAGCCAGTACTTTTCTGATTCCAAAGATGGATTGTTCGGCAGAAGAGCAAATGGTCAGAATGGCTCTTTCTCCCTTGCATGACGTTAAAGGTTTATCATTTGATTTGGCACAAAGACAGTTAGTTGTTTTCCATACAAATGGGATTAATGAAATTACCACAAAACTTGAAGCCCTCGGTTTTGGTGCAAAGCTTGTGGAAACAGTAAAAGCCACTGGGGAATTGCCTGAAACACCAGATCCGACTAAGCAGGCGAAAGTCCTTAAATTATTACTAGCGATTAATGGTATTCTTTTTTTTATTGAATTCATAAGTGGAATTATTGCCGCATCGACGGGTCTCATTGCGGACTCTCTTGATATGTTTGCTGATGCGGCCGTTTACGGTATAGCACTTTACGCGGTAGGGAAAGCGGCAAAATACCAATTAAAAGCAGCTCATTTTGCAGGATGGATTCAACTTTTATTAGCTTTGATCGTTATTATTGATGTTGTCAGACGTTTCATGTTCGGTAGTGAGCCAGAGTCAGATTTGATGATCATTATTGGCTTCTTAGCACTTATTGCCAATGTGACGTGCTTGTATCTCATTTCTGGGCATAGAGATGGCGGAGCCCATATGAAAGCGAGTTGGATCTTTTCAGCTAATGACGTAATAGTAAATATGGGGGTTATTTTAGCAGGTGTACTTGTCGCATGGACTGGTTCAGCTTACCCAGATTTGATTATTGGTATTCTTGTTTCACTGTTTGTACTGAATGGCGCTCGAAAAATTTTGGCGTTGAAATAGGGTGCAGACAATGAATTTATTTCAAGTAAAGCAAGACCAGACTGTAAAAATCATTGATCTTAAAAAGGGTGAACAGTATCAAGATAAAAATGATCCTGTTCTGGAACGTTTAGAACTGCTGGGCTTTAGAGTAGGTGAATCCTTACAAGTGCTTGCGAAAGGGCTTTTTGGTGGTGATCCTGTGTTGGTTCAAATCGAAACATCACGTTTCGCCTTAAGAAAAAATGAAGCAGAACGAATTTTTGTAGAGATTACCAATGGAAACTAAAAATATTGCACTGGTTGGTAATCCTAATTGCGGTAAAACATCACTTTTTAACACCCTCACAGGGACTCGTCAAAAAGTTGCAAATTATGCTGGGGTAACGGTAGAACGGAAAGAGGGATTTTTTAAACTACCTTCTGGTGATACCGTTCGAGTATTGGATTTGCCTGGGACTTATAGTTTAAAACCGAGCAGTTTAGATGAGGAGGTAACTAGAGCAGTATGCTTTGGTGAATTAAGAGGCGAAGTCATACCTGATATTTTTGTATGTGTTGTCGATGCTACGAATCTTCATCTTCATTTAAGTCTTGTACTTGAAGTCAGGGCTTTAAACAGACCAATGTTACTTGTTCTTAACATGATGGATGAGGTTAGAAAGCGTGGGATTGCAATTGATACAACGAAGCTATCTCAGCTTTTAGGTATTCCTGTTGTTGAATCAGTAGCTGTAAAAACAAAAGGCATTCAGGGGCTATTGACTCAATTGGATCAAAAGAATTTGTTTGTTGCCCCTTATCATTCTGATCTGAGTCACTTTGACCAAATCAAATATATTACAAAACAAGTCATCTTGAAAAATGATAATGGTGATAAACGAACGGCTTTCTTGGACAAAATATTCTTACATCCAGTTTTTGGATTATTAATATTGACCTTTACCATGTTTGTAATGTTTCAGGCTGTCTTTATCTGGGCTCAGCCATTAATTTCCTTCGTTGAGGATTCGATTTCATGGTTTGGTGGAGCGATAGGACCTCTGATCACTCATCCACTTTTAAGAAGTTTGGTCGTTGATGGTGTGATTGCAGGTGCTGGTAGTGTACTCGCGTACATGCCTCAAATTCTGATCTTATTTTTCTTTATTTTAATTTTAGAAGAATCGGGATACTTACCTAGAGCTGCTTTTTTGTTAGATAAGCTGATGTCTAAAGCTGGTTTAAGTGGGCGTTCATTTATTCCGTTACTTTCGAGCTTTGCTTGTGCAATTCCCGGAGTCATGGCGACTAGAAGTATTAGCTCTGAAAGAGATCGTTTAGCAACGATTATGATTGCACCTTTAATGACGTGTTCTGCACGACTACCTGTATATGCTTTGCTGATCGCTGCATTCATTCCAAACAAGTTGGTTTATGGTTGGCTCAGTTTACAAGGTCTAGTTCTGTTCGGGCTTTACATGTCAGGAATCGTATCCGCTTTATTGGTTTCTTTATTCCTGAAATTAGTCAGAAAAGATAAAACTGAAAGTATTTTCATTTTTGAATTACCTACATACCGTATTCCAGATGTTCGAAATGTAGCTTTGGGGCTTTATGATAGAGCAACTATATTCTTAAAAAGAGTTGGTGGAATTATTGTCGCACTTTCTATTTTATTATGGTTCTTGGTAACGTTCCCTTTACCACCTGATAATCCAACAATGCCACCAATCAATTATAGTATTGCTGGACAGTTAGGACATCTAATCCATCCAATATTTGCTCCAATTGGATTTACTTGGGAAATTTGTATTGCTTTGATTCCTGCAATGGCAGCTCGTGAAGTGATTATTGCTGCATTAGGAGTGATTTATGCAATGTCTGGTGATGAAGATGCAGTTACCCAGACCTTATTATCTCAAATATCTGGACCAGATGGATGGGGGCTAGCGACAGGTATGTCATTGTTAGTTTGGTTTATCTTTGCCCCGCATTGTTTAGCAACACTAGCAACTATTCGAAGAGAAACAGGGAGTTGGAAACAACCAGTCGTAATGGCTGTTTATCTATTTTCGTTGGCTTACCTATTTTCTTTTATAACTTATCAAGTCATAAGTCGATTTTAATTTAAAAGGCGGCTGTTGACATAAATCAATAGTCGCCTTCTAAAGAGGCTTTTAATTTAGTTGTATTATTGCCATTCAATTGATAGTGAAAAGCTTTTTTAGATGGTATTTATTTTCGAAGACATTATTAAAAATTCAATATATGGTATTGCATATATATGGAAATTCGAATATAAAGATGCTATAAATTCTCAAAAGAGCTCAATTCGATGACAACTTCATCAAATGTGACGATTTATCACAACCCAGCTTGTGGAACATCTAGGAATACTTTGGCATTGATCCGTAATACAGGGATTGAGCCAACTGTGATTGAATATCTCATTACACCACCTAGTTATGACGAATTAGTTAAATTGATTCAGGACGCAAAATTAACAGTAAGAGAGGCCATTCGCCAGAATGTAGATCCTTATCGGGATTTAGACCTTGATCGTAGTGATTTGAGTGATGAGCAGTTACTTGGTTTTATGCTTGATCATCCAATATTGATTAATCGACCATTTGTTGTTACTGAATTAGGCACTCGCTTGAGCCGTCCCTCAGAAGTTGTCTTAGATATTCTACCACTACCTCAGAAGGGAGCCTTTACGAAAGAGGATGGTGAAAAAGTGATTGATGAAAATGGTCAACGAGTGAATTAAAAAATTTACTTTTTGCATATGATTATCCGTATATCCAAATGAGTGAATAGGAATTAAGAATGGACCAAGTAAATTTTTTTAAATGCTTATCAGATGAAACTCGACTCAATATCGTGACTTTAGTTACTGAGAATAAAGAATTATGTGTTTGTGATTTGACTGAAAAGTTGCAACTGAGTCAGCCAAAGATTTCTAGGCATTTAGCGTTATTGCGTTCCTCTGGTCTCTTACAGGACAGAAGACAAAGCCAATGGGTGTATTACAGCATTAATCCGCAGTTACCAACGTGGTGTCATGACGTTCTGAATCTTTTGGTAAGCAGTCAAACCATAGCGAATAAAGCTTCCCAAAATATCCAAATAAATAGTTATTGTGAGTAACAGAGTATGAAATTTCTTTTTTTGTGTACTGGAAATAGTTGCCGTAGCATCCTGTCAGAAGTTCTTTTTAACAGCCGCGCGCCTGAAGGGTGGATAGCTTACAGTGCAGGTAGTAAGCCATCAGGGCAAGTACATCCATTGACCATAGAAACTTTAGAGAATCTTGGTCTTTCAACAGATGGTTTGTGGAGCAAAACCATTGATGACTGTGAACAATATCAACCTGACGTGGTGATTACTGTTTGCGATTCAGCAGCTCAGGAAGCGTGTCCACTATATTTGGGTGGAGCGATCAAGGCTCATTGGGGCTTGGCTGATCCTTCACATTTAGATTTGCCGAAAGAAGAAAAATTAAAAGCATTCCAAGTGACTGTAGACCATATTAATCGTCGTTTAGATGCATTGTTGGCACTGGATACAGCGCACATGTCTCGTCCTGAATTGATTGCTGCAATCAATCACATCTCAGATATTGAATGAGAGCATCATGACTCAACAAAGACTGTCATTTTTAGATCGTAACCTTACGCTATGGATTTTCATTGCGATGGGGTTGGGAATAGCGATCGGTGTGTTCTTTCCACAAGCTTCAGTGGCATTGGATAAAATGAGTGTGGATTCCGTCAATATTCCAATTGCGATTGGTTTGATTTTGATGATGTATCCACCTTTGGCAAAAGTGGATTATGCAGCGCTACCACAAGTGTTTAAAGACAAAAAAACTTTAACTTTGTCTTTGGTGCAGAACTGGGTGATAGCACCAGTATTGATGTTTGCCTTAGCCATTATTTTTCTACATAGCTATCCAGAGTATATGACAGGCTTAATCCTGATAGGGCTGGCTCGTTGTATTGCGATGGTCTTGGTGTGGAACGGTTTGGCCTGTGGGGATAACCAATATGTTGCTGCATTGGTGGCCTTTAACAGTATCTTCCAAATTTTATTTTTCAGTACCTATGCTTGGTTGTTCTTGACCTTCTTACCACCTTATTTTGGTGTTGCAGGGCAAGTGATCAATGTGGATTTCTGGACGATTACCCATGCAGTACTGGTGTACTTAGGGATTCCATTTTTTCTTGGCTTTATGACCCGATTCATTTTAGTTCGTGCTAAAGGTTTGGATTGGTATCAAAATGTCTTCTTACCTAAGATTAGTCCACTGAGTCTACTGGCTTTATTGTTCACGATTGTGGCGATGTTTAGCCTGAAAGGGAACGATGTGGTGAGCTTACCGATGGATGTCTTGCGTATTGCGATTCCATTGACCATTTACTTTATTGTGATGTTCTTCATCAGCTTCTTCATGAGCAAATGGATGGGGAACGATTATCCTAAAACCACAGCAATTTCTTTTACTGCTGCGGGAAATAACTTTGAATTGGCACTTGCTGTAGCGATTGCAACTTTTGGTTTAGCTTCACCTGTGGCGTTTACTACTGTAATTGGTCCACTGGTTGAAGTGCCAGTGCTGATTGCTTTGGTCAGTGTGTCTTTGTGGCTTAGAAAAAAGTTTTTTAAAGCAGAGGTGTAATTTCTATGACTCTCCCAAATGTAGATATGAATCTTTTGGATCAACCGACTTTAGAAAAGGTACAAGCTAAAGAGTTGGATCATCCACCCCGTATTTTGCTGCTGTATGGTTCAAACCGTGAGCGTTCATACAGCCGTTTGGCCGTAATGGAAGCAGGACGTATCTTGGAGCAGTTTGGTGCCGAAGTAAAAATCTTTCATCCTAAAGGGCTGCCTTTACCTGAAGATGCGGACACTGAACATCCAAAGGTTAAAGAGTTGCATGATTTACTCGCTTGGGCAGAAGGCATGGTGTGGTGTTCGCCTGAGCGTCATGGCTCCATGAGTTCAATTTTCAAATCGCAAATTGACTGGATACCATTGGCAGGCGGTGCAATTCGTGCAACGCAAGGTAAGACTTTAGCTTTGATGCAGGTCAGTGGCGGTTCACAGTCTTTTAACAGCTTAAACCAGATGCGTATTTTAGGCCGTTGGATGCGGATGATCACCATTCCGAACCAATCGTCTATTCCTAAAGCTTTTTTAGAGTTTGAGGAAAATGGACGGATGAAACCTTCATCCTTCTATGATCGAATTGTCGATGTAATGGAAGAACTATATAAGTTCACCTTGCTCACTCGTGGGCAGAGTCAGTACCTCACGGACCGTTATTCAGAGCGAAAAGAGTCGGCAGAAGAATTATCTAAGCGTGTCAATCAACGTAGCTTATAAACTTTAGGTGATCAGAAATGCAAAAGAGACATTCTAAATTAGTGATCTTAGGTTCAGGGCCTGCGGGTTATAGTGCTGCTGTGTATGCAGCACGTGCAAACTTAAAACCTACATTGATAGCGGGTATACAACTTGGTGGTCAATTAACAACGACCACTGAGGTAGATAACTGGCCGGGCGACCCAGAAGGTTTAACTGGTCCTGCACTTATGGAAAGAATGCAAGCCCATGCTGAACGCTTTGGTACAGAAATTGTGTATGACCACATCAATGAAGTTGATTTAAGCGTCCGTCCATTTGTGCTAAAAGGCGACATGGAAGACTTTACTTGTGATGCACTGATTATTGCAACAGGTGCGACAGCACAATACTTGGGTCTTGAATCTGAAGCTAAATTCATGGGTCAAGGTGTCAGCGCATGTGCAACTTGTGATGGTTTCTTTTATAAGAATCAAAAAGTCATGGTCGTGGGTGGTGGTAACACAGCAGTTGAAGAAGCACTTTATCTTTCTAATATTGCTGAACATGTCACCTTAGTTCACCGTAGAGACAGTTTACGTTCAGAGAAAATTCTACAAGATCATCTTTTTACCAAAGAAAAAGAAGGCAAAATTAGTATTCTTTGGAACAATCAAGTTGATGAAGTCTTAGGTGATAATACTGGTGTTACTTCAGTTCGCTTGAAGTCAACTTTGGACGAAAGCATACAAGATGTTGAAGTTCAGGGCTTATTTGTTGCTATTGGTCACAAACCGAATACAGGTATGTTTGACGGCCAACTCAACCTACGTGATGGCTACATTCAAGTACAAAGTGGTACTTCAGGCAATGCAACAGCAACTTCTGTGGCAGGGGTATTTGCTGCGGGTGACGTTGCTGACAGCATTTATCGTCAAGCAATTACTTCGGCAGGCTCAGGCTGTATGGCAGCTTTGGATGCCGAAAAGTATCTTGATCAATTAAGCAATTGAAAGGCTCATTTAAACGCTTGAAAATTGTATGAAATACGCCCAGTCTGTTGAGCAGACTGGGCGTTATTTTGATTATGACAATAAATAATAGGAGAGAAGCTTTGACTCAATTACAAGCTGAAGTCGATGTAGTCATTATTGGTGGCGGTCAGGCAGCCCTTGCCACAGCTTATTTCCTCAAACGTAAGAAAATTCCATTTATTATTTTAGATGACCAATCTCAGGCGGGCGGTGCATGGTCACATGCTTGGGAATCTCTTCGTCTTTTTTCTCCAAATACTTGGAGTTCGTTGTCAGGTTGGATGATGCCAACAACTGAACAAACCTACCCGACGCGAAATGAAGTGATTGACTACTTGTCTGCATACGAGCAACGCTATCAATTTCCGATTATTCGACCAGTTCATGTCGATCATATCGAACAAAAAGATGGCTATTTAGATGTGTATGCTGGCGATCAATATTGGCGAGCTAAAGCGGTGGTCAGTGCGACAGGAACATGGAGTCAACCTTATATTCCGCATTATGAAGGACATGAACGATTTGAAGGATTACAAACGCATTCAGCCCATTATGTAAATCCAGAGCCTTTTATTAATAAAAAAGTGATCGTGGTTGGTGGTGGTAATTCAGGGGCACAAATTCTTGCCGAAGTCTCAAAAGTTGCAGATACCACTTGGGTCACAGTAACACCACCTCAATTTTTATCGGATGATGTTGATGGGCGTGTTTTATTTCTTCGGGCAACTGAACGTTTAAAAGCTCAACAGGAAGGTCGTGTGATTGATCAACCCGTTGGTGGTCTGGGTGATATTGTCATGATTGACAGTGTCAAAGAAGCCCGCGAACGTGGCGTATTACATAGCCGAGAACCTTTTACTGCATTTGAAGAGAATTCGGTTATATGGGCTGATGGTTCAACACAAGCTGTAGATGCTGTGATTTGGTGTACAGGGTTTAAAGCTTCATTGAATCATTTAAGAAGTCTTGATGTAGTAGAACCTGATCAGACAGTTGCTGTGAATGATGGACGCTCAATAAAAGTAAATAACCTTTGGTTGGTTGGCTATGGGGAATGGACAGGCATGGCATCTGCAACATTAATTGGGGTTTCTAGAACAGCAAGAGCAACGGTAGATGAAATAGATGCTTATTTGGCTAATGTTTAAGAGCTATGCATTTTAAGGCAGTGTACAGATAGGTTTGCATTGCCCCTCAATACTTTATGGATATTTCTTTATTGTGATGCTACTTCATTCAAAAAAATACAAACTCATTGCTGTCATGGGCTTCACGCAGATTCTTGCGTGGAGCTCCACTTTTTATTTACCCGCAGTACTAGCTAATCTTATTGCCAAAGACACAGGATGGTCTCTAACTTTAGTGATTGCTGGGTTGTCTTGGGGATTTATAGTTACAGGTATTTGTTCTCCAAAAGTTGGGCGGTTTATCGAGCAATTTGGTGGAAGAAAAGCACTGTCTATTGGTTCAATATTCTTTGCTGTCGGGCTGATATGTTTAGGGCTTTCTACTTATCTACTTATTTATTATTTTGCGTGGACAATGCTCGGTATTGGTATGGCATTTGGCCTGTATGATGCCGCATTTTCAACATTGGGTCGATTACTTGGTAAAGATGCAAAAACGGCGATTGTTGGTGTGACATTATTAGGCGGTTTAGCCAGTACCATCGGTTGGGCGCTAATTGTATTTTTAGAAGGCTTATACGGTTGGAGAATCAGTTGTTTTATTCTGGCATTGTTTCATCTTCTTCTAGGTCTACCGTTGCATTACTTTTTACTTCCTAGAGAAGAGCAAGGCACGGAAACTCATGGTAAAGAGCTCAATAACCAAACCACGGGACACAAAGAAGATAATCGGCTATTTATGTTGGTGGCCGCTATTTTGACAGTACAATCTTTTGTAGTGGCGACAATTTCAGTCCATCTATTATCGATGCTAAAAACAATTGGCTTTAGTTTATCAACAGCCCTTGCGATTGGGATGATGATTGGTCCCGCGCAGATCTTAGCGAGATTGCTGGAGTTTTCTTTGTTTAGAAACATACATCCTAGTTGGTCGAGTCGTTTTGGTGTATTGATTAGCTTCTTTGGTCTCTTTTTTTTGTTCGCGGAGGCTTTGTTGCACAAAGCTATTCTTGAAGGCTTCTTCAGTAATATAATTTCCAGATGAAGAAGCCTACACCTAAAATCTATCGTACAACCAATTGGTCCTCGTATAACCAAGCTTTAATCAAGCGAG
>NZ_BKFU01000059.1:0-19217 GCF_008980265.1 Acinetobacter sp. TUM15064
AAAGCCGCCTTGTTGACCAGCACCAGCAGGCGCACCAGCAGGACGTGGATTACGTGCAGGAACAACAGTAGAAATTGCATGTTTGTAAACCATTTGGCTTACCGTATTTTTTAATAAAACAACATATTGGTCGAAAGATTCAATATGACCTTGTAATTTAATACCATTCACAAGGAAGATAGATACAGGAATACGTTCTTTACGGAGAGAATTTAAGAACGGATCTTGCAAAGTTTGACCTTTAGACATGTTATAACTCCAAAAAAAATTAAAAATCAGCGCAAAAAACTATCTTTATTTTTCAATTAAAAATTATAAAAAAGACAGTAGCTAAATTTTGCTTTATCCGTAGCAGTTTCGCAAGTCTTCTTGTGCCTGCGTGATCGTTGAATAGGTTGTAAATTTATGTACTTCTTGCAAAGATCTTAACCAAGTGTATTGACGTTTGGCAAGTTGTCGTGTCGCAAAAAGTGCTTTATCCTCCATTTCTTGTTGTTTTTCGACAGTTTTATCTCCTTTTTGTAAAAATTCGAGTGCTTGTCGATACCCAACTGAGCGCATAGAAGGTAAATTTTCCTTTAAATCGTATTTTTTCATAAGAGCTTCCACTTCATTCAAAAATCCGATATCCCACATAATTTTCAAGCGCTGTGCAATTCTTTGGTGCAATTCAGCTCGATCTGGCACTAAGGCATAATTATGAAAACTATAACGATAAGGTACATTTTTAGGCTGTTCTGCCTGAAGCTTAGTAATGGGCTGCCCAGTCAACTTATAAACTTCTAAAGCACGAATAATCCGTTGTTTATCACTCACTTTAAATTTATCGCCCGCCAAAGGGTCCACACTGCATAATTCTGCATAAACTGCGTTCCAACCCTCACTTTCAGCTTTAGACTCAATCTCAGCACGAACAGCATAATCAGCACTAGGTAAATTACTCGAAAGCCCCTCTAATAGTGCTTTAAAATAGAGCATGGTTCCACCGACCAAAATCGGAGTTTTGCCACGTAAATGCATATCGTCAATCAGGCGACAAGCATCCTCAACAAAATTTGCAGCGGAATACACTTCTAAAGGTGTAATAATATCAATCAAATGATGTGGATATTGCAGCAACTCCTCTTTGGTTGGCTTAGCTGTACCAATATCCATATCCTTAAAGACCAGTGCTGAGTCTACAGAAATGAGTTCAAAATTCCCTTGCTCATAGAGCTGACATGCCAAAGCAGTTTTACCACTTGCAGTTGGCCCCATTAAATTGATGACCGGCAATTGAGTTGACATGTACAACTACTCTCCTCGAGCAAAAAGCTTATCTAGTTGAGCCAATGGAAACGCACGCCAAGTTGGGCGACCATGGTTACATTGGCTAGCAAATTCAGTTTGTTCCATTTGACGAAGCAAAGCATTCATTTCAGAAAGACCCAGAATGCGATGCGCGCGGACAGCACCATGACAGGCCATACCCGCTAAAATTTGATCACGCTTTTGCAGTAAGCCCTGAGCTTCATCATTTGGATCCAAATCGTTAAGTAATTCAGGTACCAGCGCCTCAAAATTGGCTTTATGTAAAATCGCAGGCACACCACGAACAATCACCTGCTCATCACCATATTGATCAATTTCAAGACCTAAACGCGCCAATTGATCTTTGAGCTCTTCCACTCTTGTCGCTTGCATCCGTGTGATATTAATCACTTTGGGAATGAGTAACTGCTGAGAAGTCCAGAACTCTGGTTTATCCCATGCGGACTTCATTTGCTGTAGCAGAATACGTTCATGGGCTGCATGCATATCAACAATAATCAGTCCTTCTGTATTTTGAGCCAACACATAAATACCGTGCAATTGTGCAATGGCTATTCCCAACGGATGTTCATCGACTTTAGGGCTTTGCACTGTAAAATCAGCCAAAGGCTGAGCTTGATCAACACTAGATGACGTATCACGCAAAGGCGCTAAATAGCTTTGCAAGGCATTATTAAGCTGTTGTGAACCCTGATAACGCGAAGTTTGCGTAGAATAATGAACACCTTGCGGTTGATTTGAACTAAAGTCAGTGAGCACATCCAATGGTGCTTGCTCACTATTTTGTGCAGACTCAACATGACGATGCAACTGCAAAGGCTCTTGATAGCGAGGCTGTACAGACATCAAAGCTTGATCCTCTGCAATCTTCATTGCATCAGATAAATCTGCGGTTGCCGTTTGAAACTGCGATAAAGTCTCTTTGGCATAGTGCCTGACAAACTCATGCACTTCACGCTGATTTAAAAAGCGAATTTCATGTTTAGTAGGATGTACATTGACATCAATATTTTCAGGATCGACTTCCAGAAAAAGTAAGTAACCCGCATGCTGATGACCATGTAAAATACCGTCATAAGCCATACGTAGCGCATGAGAGATGGTTTTATCTTTAACAATTCGACCATTCACATAAACATACTGCAAGTCTGCTTGCGCACGAGCATCGGAGGGATGTCCCAACCAACCTGTTAAACGCATGTTGATACTATCCGCATCCATCCAATACGCATTTTCAGTAAATGCACGACCGAGTAACTGTTGTACGCGCTGAAAACGTAGTTCACCACTATCGGCAATTGGTAAGTTCAACTTGATGCTTTGATTATGTTCAAGCACAAAACGAATATCGAAATGAGTCAATGCTAAACGTCGAACGATTTCTTCAATATGACCAAACTCTGTGCCAGGTTTTTTGAGAAATTTGCGACGTGCAGGCACATTAAAAAATAAATCTTGTACCCGAATATGTGTACCTTTCGGTGCAGCTACAGCCTGAATCTCTTGATGGTCAAATGCAGTTCCATTAACTTCGACTTGATAGCCAATCCCATCATCCGCTTGACTACTGGTCAAGGTTAAACGCGAAACCGCTGCAATAGACGCCAAAGCCTCTCCACGAAAACCCAAACTGACAATTGCATGTAAATCTTCTACAGTTTGGATTTTACTGGTTGCATGGCGCATCACCGCCAAAGGGAGATCTTCAGCATGAATCCCTCGACCATTGTCCATGATTTCAATTAAAGTACTGCCGCCTTGCTCTACCCGAATAATCAACTCTGTCGCACCTGCATCAATCGAGTTTTCGAGTAACTCTTTGACCACAGACGCAGGGCGTTCAATGACTTCACCTGCTGCAATTTGGTTGGCTAAAGCAGGATTTAGAGTATGAATACGACGTATCTTTAAATCATCACGCATTGTTTAATTGGCTCTCTAAAGCTTGTAATAATGCTACTGACTGAAAACTCAATGTGGCATGTCGTGTCAGCTCATCTTCAGATTTTTGAATATCAATAATTAAGTCCGCCGCAGGGATTTCATCTCCCCCTTTAGATGGCCATTCAAATAAAAACAGTGCATTGGGTGTTTCTAAATAGTCACGAATGCCCATTAACTCCAACTCATACGGATCGTTTAAACGATACAAGTCAAAATGGAAAATATCATGCCCTTGCACTTGGTAAGGTTCAACCAAGGTATAGGTTGGGCTTTTCACTGAACCTTGATGCCCTAAATGCTGTAAATAGTGGCGTGTTAGCGTAGTTTTACCCGCACCCAAATCCCCAATCAAATACACCACACCCGTCGTAAAATGCTGTGCCAAAATTTTCGCTAAATTTTGGGTATCTTGTTCATTATTGAGTGTTAAGTTGAATGAATACTGCATAATACTCACGACAAGTGGCAAAAGAGTAATTATGATAGCATCGCACCCATAAAATGCCCAAGTCGCAAGTTTGAAAACTCGTATTTTCCTGTATCAACCGCCTAGATATTACCTACAAAAAACATGTCCAACCACCAAACTTCTGAATTTTGTCCACCTATGCTCAAAGGCGTCAGTGCCAGTAAGGTGTACTTACCTAAACTTCAACCTATGCCTAAAAGCATATTTGCTTATTTATGTGCGCAATTTCAGCACATTGAAGCTGCGGAATGGCGACAGCGTTTTCATGATGGCTTGGTCTATGACGCTGTAGGTAATGTGCTCAGCACAGATTCGGCATATCTTGAAAATCAACATGTGTTTTATTACCGCTTTTTAGCGCGTGAAATTGAAGTACCATTTCAGCATGAGATTTTATTTGAAAATGATCATTTCTTAGTGGTAGATAAGCCACATTTTCTAACTATCAGTCCAACGGGACAATATGTTCAACAAACTCTTTTAGTTCGCCTAAAACAACAGACAGGTATTGAGCATTTAACCCCTATCCATCGCTTAGACCGTGAAACTGCAGGCTTAGTACTTTTCTCCAAGCGCATTGAAACGCGTGGGGCTTATCAACAAATGTTTGCGGAACGGCGGGTGCAAAAGACCTACCATGCAATTGCACCTTTTAACCCAGAACTTAATTTCCCACGAACTGTAAGGTTACACATGCAAAAAGGTGAACCGTTCTACACTATGCAGGTATTAGACAAAGCACCCAATAGTGAAACAGATATTTCGTTGTTGGAATATGACTCAACATGGGCAAAATACGAGCTTAAACCACATACAGGAAAACAGCATCAACTGCGTGTACACCTTAATTCTTTAAGCTGCCCGATTAAAAATGACCCGTTCTATCCTAAAGTTGTACACAAAACCGACGATGATTTCAGCCAACCATTACAGCTTTTAGCCAAAAAATTATCATTTAAAGACCCAATAACTCAACAACTTATGCTGTTCAACTCTCACTTTGAATTGACACTGTAATATAATTGTCATTACAAAATAATTTAAAATTCCATTGTGTGAATATTGAAATTACAATGAAATTGATTAAAATAACTTCTATCCTTTAAGTGATTCAAATTATTTAATAAATCATGAGAAAAACAGAAGTCTATCAAATTCGACTCGATTCCCAAGAAAAGAAACAAGCATTTGCCGTGTTTAAACAATTGGGGATTACACCTGCACAAGCCGTTCGTTTGTTCTTCAAACAAGTGGTTTTAACCAAATCTATCCCATTTTCAATTGAAAATCAGAACATCAACTTAGAGCAACTCATTAAATTACGTAAGTTAAAGCAAGAACAAAAAGCAGTCGAACAAATCACAAGCCCCGACTCTACAGCCACTAATGATTTATTTGCCGATGATGAACACATTGATCTATTTGAAGAATTAGCTGCAATTTTGGGTGAAAGTGACAAAACTTAACAGTGTTGCATTTCTAAACAAATTTTAGAAATATCCTGTTCAAAACTTCGGTATGCTTCATGTAAACATTATAAAAAACAGCATGGAGTAATACATGATCGTAAGACGTGCCACCTTAGAAGACTTAGAAAAACTTGCTGTATTATTCGATGAATATCGCCAATTCTATGGCGCATCTTCCAACTTAAGCCTTTCCCAAAAGTTCCTCAAACTTCGTCTTGAAAATGAACAAAGCGTGATTTTTATTCATGTCAAAGACGATGTGATTACTGGTTTTGTCTTATTATACTTAGGCTTTTCTTCCGTGGCTTGTGCAACGTATTATATTTTAGATGATGTCTATGTCTCACCGCCACATCGTCGTCATGGCTCTGCAAAACAACTCATTGATACCGCAATTTTGTTTGCTCGTCATGAAAAAGCGATTCGCATAACACTTGAAACGCAAAAAAATAACTACCAGTCCCACAGCCTATATGAAGCCATGGGCTTTGTAGCGGATAGCGAATTTAAAACCTATCACTGCTTCTTATAGCTACTGATTTATATGCCGTTTTCATGAGGGCTGCTATGACGAGTCTTGGCTAAAGCGACTTGTTCCTCATTTAAATACACCCATCTTCCCTCGACTAAATCAGACAATGTGATTAAGTCGAGTTCTCCAATTTGCTGACGATGCAAACATTCCACCTTATTGCCGACAGCTGCAAGCATACGCTTTACTTGATGATACACTCCCTGATGCACCGTCATTTGCAGTTCACATTCAGCTAATCGTTTTACCCCTGTTGCTGCAAATATCCCTTTTTCATTACGTAACCCAACGCCTTGTTCTAACTGCTGGATTTGTTCATCTGTAATAGGATCAGCCGTTTGCATGTGATACACTTTGGCCACATGCTTTTTAGGATGTGTCAATGCCTGTAAGAATTGACCATCATCAGTAAGCAACAACAAGCCAGTCGTGTCTTGATCCAGACGTCCAACACACTGAATACCACGATTCAAGAGCACATCATCAAACAAATCGAAAACACTAAAGTGGTGTGTTGCCTGATGTGAACATTCATAACCCTGAGGTTTATTTAAGGCAATATAGACTTTTTCACGATATTCAAAACTCTCATCATGTACTTTAAAGTGCAAACCATCTAATTTAAGTTTATGTTTAGGGTCTGTAATGATCTGCCCATCAATTTCGATGGTTGCATTTTTAATCAACTGTTGGCAATGCTTCCGCGAACCGAATCCTTGCGACTGCAACATTTTTTCCAACAGCATCAGCACACCACTTTTTCAAATAAAGGCTCATTTTATACTGAAATACAGGAACATCAATCAAAGGACTCGGATCATTCGGCAGACTGGCTAAAAAAACGTTACAATGCACATGTTTTTTTAACCAGTCTCCCCCCTATGCCGAACTTAGATTTGAACCTGATCGTCCTCCTCATCCTGCTGGCTTGCGGTATTTTCAGTCACAATTCTGCGGTAACCATTGCTGCGGCTGTACTCATTATTTTACGCATGACGCCACTGAGCGAATACTTCCCGCTAATCCAACAACATGGATTAAATATCGGCATTATTATTTTAACGATTGCCGTTTTAGTTCCTATTGCCAGTGGTAAAATTAGCGGTGAAAGTATTTTTAAATCTTTCTTAAGCCTTAAATCATTATTAGCGATTGCGATTGGCGTTTTAGTTGCATGGTTAGGTGGACGCGGTGTGAAACTCATGTCGAATCAACCAGATGTAGTTGCAGGTCTGTTGGTTGGAACTGTAGCAGGAGTTGCATTACTGCGTGGTGTACCTGTGGGCCCATTAATTGCCGCAGGTCTTCTGACCTTATTAATTGGGACGGGACAATCTTAAATACATGTATCGTAGCTGAAGTCACATTTCAAATATTCACTGAGTTGGCGCTATTTTTGCTTTATCTAAATTAGGCATGACTTTATGGAATAATCAATTAAATGTAGACAAACCAATAGATACTGTATTTAAGAATACTCAGGCATCGCATAGATTTTAGTGTTATTGAATTAACTTATAATATTTTTGAACAACCTAATTTTTATGTGATAAAGAACGTATAATATTTTTCATTTCACTCTCTATTTATGTCCATTCAAAAAAATAGCAGCCCATCAACAGGTCACTTATCTGTCATTATTTTAGCCTTGGCACTCGGTGGTTTTTGTATTGGTACGACTGAATTCGTTGCGATGGGACTCATCCAAGAGATATCGCAGAGTTTCAAGCTTAGTATCCCTATCACAGGGCATTTTATTAGTGCTTATGCTTTGGGCGTGACAATTGGCGCGCCTGTCATTGCCATTTTGGCTGCAAAAGTGCCACGAAAAACACTTCTAATTGGACTCATGTTGTTTTATGGCATTGCCAATGCAAGCACCGCACTTGCAAATAGTTATGAGTCTATGCTGATTTCTCGTTTTATCGCAGGCTTTCCACACGGCGCATACTTTGGTATTGCTGCTCTCGTGGTTGCAGAGTTTGCTGGTAAACAAAAGCGTGCTTTTGCTGTTGCAATGCTGATGATGGGCCTAAATGTCGCGACCGTGATTGGCGTACCTCTTGCAACTTGGCTCGGACAACTCTATGGTTGGCGGGCAGGTTTTGAGTTTTCGGCATCTATCGCATTTTTAACTGTTGTCGCGATTTGTTTTGGCCTACCCCAAATGCAACGTGATCACACTGCAAGCATTCAAAATGAGCTCCGCGGACTTAAAAATACACAAATGTGGATGACTCTTGCTGTAGGGGCAATTGGTTTTGGTGGACTCTTTTCGGTTTATAGTTATGTATCACCCATTTTGACTGAATATACCCATGCCAGCATTCAAGTTGTTCCTTTTGCACTGGCATGTATCGGGCTAGGTTTAGTGATTGGAGGTGCTGTTGCAGGACACTTTGCCGATAAAAACCTAAACAAAGCCATCATTTGGGTATTGATATCCAATGCCTGTTCTTATGTGCTTTGTGCATTATCAATGGATCATCTTGCGACGGCTCTTATTGCGCTATTTTTAGTGAGTTTCAGTATTGCTGGTCTAGGACCTTTACTGCAAACCCGCTTAATGGATGTTGCTGGTCATGCCCAAGGTCTAGCTGCTTCACTCAATCACTCTGCCTTTAATATTGCCAATGCTTTTGGTGCTTTTATTGGTGGCTGGCTCATTAGCCAAAATCTGGGCTGGTTAGCACCGATTTGGGTAGGTACCTTATTAAGTCTAGGCGGTCTAATCATCTTGCTACTCGCCTTTCAGCATGAAAAAAAGTCAATGTCTATATCTAAAGATGATGTAAATCAAACCTGTTAGACCAATCTAGATTTCTATTCAGATAAAGTAAGGCATGTGTATCAACATTCGATTTGAACGTTGATACACATGCCTCTTTACACCGATTTATTCAGGTAGCTTCTTCCCACAATGTGGACAATACGCATACTGATCACGCTCTTGTTTTAATGACTCTTCTTTTTGCTCACGTATAAGCTGCAAAATAATATCTTGTGTTTGTTCTTTGGTCAGTCCAACCTCTTTACGAACTTCCTCAATTTTTTCTGTTTCTAGGACAAAGTCAATGTCGCTATTCTGGATTAACTCTCGAAATCTGAGTTCTAGTTGTTCTTTGCGCTGCTCTAGTTCATTGGCCAAACCATTTGCCAAGATACCTGCGGGTAATGCTGCTAAACCTACACCTAAAATAGTAATGATCGCACCCAAGAAACGTCCTAGCGGTGTAATAGGTGTCACATCGCCATATCCTACGGTGGTCAGTGTAACCACAGCCCACCACATGGAAGCTGGAATAGAGCTGAAAACCTCAGGTTGTGCCTGACTTTCAATCAAATACACCCCCGCAGCTGCCATAATGATCATAATCATTAAAATGAAAATAACCGCTTGAAATGAGCCTTTTTCGCGCTCAATGACCCTCAATAGAATTTGTAGAGAGACAAAGTAGCGGGTTAACTTGAGAAGTCGAAGCAAACGAACGATTCTTAAAAAACGTAAATCGAACTGAACAAAGAAGTTTAAATATGCAGGTAAAATCGCCAAGAGGTCGATAATTGCCCCACCACTTTTGACCCAATTTAGGCGGTTTTTCCAATCCGACTCAAAACTATTAGCTTCAGCAATTGACCAAAAACGTAAGAGATATTCAATCGTAAAAACGATGATCGAGAAGATTTCAAAATAATAAAAAAAGTCCTGATACAACACATAGTACTTCTGTACCGACTCCAACAGCACAGCAGCAGCATTACTCATAATCAGTACAATGAGGAAATAGTTCAGCCCTCGGCTTAAGGGTGTCTCATAGTCTTCATTATGCAAATTGTTATAAACAAATTTGCGTAACATGTACCAAGCTGTCAATTTCATTACGATTTTACGTTATTCTTATCCCTTAAAATTCAGTTTAACCGAACTTAACAGCAAAGTAAGTAAGAAATTTCGGTATGAATCGTACAACTGCGGCAGCATTATTCAATATAGAGTAAGGCCAAGCGCACTTGGTCATAGCCCATACGCGGATTGGTTAACTCTACAATCGGACGTAGTTTAATTGCGCCATCTTCACTAAAGTGTTCAGCTTGCTGACGTTTCATGAGACGTTTATAAATCTTTCGCACTTGCTCTACCACTTCTTCGCCTGGATGAGCTACAGAAATGTCTAAGCCCTGTTCTTTATGTAGCTTCGCCAAATGGTTGATAATCGTTGCAGCCGTCAACCCTCGCTCTTGGGCGATATCGGCAATTTCATAACCACCTTCAAAAAGTTCACGTGTTTCATCGAGTGTTGCAGAAGCATAGTTGGCTTTACCTGCATTACGGGCAATTTTCTTTTCATTACGCTCAATCTCAACTTCATTGAGCGTTCCGCCACAGTGACGAATAAAGGCCTTGTGTTGTGGCTCTAGATCAATGACCTCAAAGTGTGTTTCGGCTTCATCGGAAAGTTCTTGGAAACGTCGATCTGCTTTAATGGCAAGACTGTCTAGCTCTAAGGCTTGTTCATTAAAACCCAGTAGTCTTAAACCATCCAAAGTCTTTAACCGTGACAAAGCCACATAGCCCTGTCCTTTTTCAAAAGTATGGCTCAGGTTAATTTCTGCTGCTGCTAAAGTCATGCCTTGAGATTTGTGAATGGTGATGGCCCACGCTAAGCGCAATGGAATCTGCTGAAAACTGGCAATGGTTTTACCTGCATCATTGTCCACCGACCATGTTTCAGGCTCAACCACCAGTACTGTACCATCAGTCAGTTTTACTTTTGGTAAGACTCCGAAATCATCATCTTCTTCAAAGCCAACCACCTCACCCAAACTACCGTTAATATACCCCACGTCAAAGTTGTTCTTTACAAACATCACTTTGGCATTTTTCTTGAGAGTGAGGTTTTCAGGTGCGCGCACAGACGACTTTAACGTTTCAATAAGCTTGTCATTGCCATCACACACCGCCTCAAACTGACGACCTTCATTTTCAATTTCATTCAAATGTTTGAAGTTGATGGTGTCCACGTCCATATTATGGGTGTATAAACGTGTGAATGTTTCACCAATATCCTGCTGACGTGTGGCTTGTAAAGCTTGCAAATGCTCGAAGCGGATCGTTTGGCTACGGATAGCATTTAAAATATCGTTGAGGTAGTCATTGCCCTGACGGTGCTGCTCGGTCAAATAGCACACACGGAACTTGGCTTCCACCCAAGCATCAGACATAAAACAGAACTTATCGCGATTACGTTCTTCATTCTTCCCCACGGGCGGTAACTGGAAGAAATCTCCTGCAACAATGACCTGAATTCCACCAAATGGTTCTTCACTTTCTTTAAAGAATTTTAAAACTTTATTGACCAAATTGAGCTGTTTCGCATGTAGCATCGAAATTTCATCAATAATTAACACTTGGGCATTTTCTAAATGCTCTTTTAAATATTTACGTTCTTTCATGCGTTTGAGTTCATCTTCCCCTAACGCATCTTTAATACCTATACCAGCCCAAGTATGAATCGTCATACCATTCATATGTGTTGCAGCTATACCTGTAGAGGCTGTGATCGCCACAGGCACTTTACGGGCTTTTAAGTAATTAATGTATTGGTTCAATGTATAGGTTTTTCCTGCACCAGCGGAACCAGTTAAAAAGACATTTTCGCCCGCTTTTAGAAGTTTGAGTGCAGTTTCTTGCTTCATAAGACCTATACCATTGATGAACGGCTATAGCCTACCGAGTTTTTGCTAAAAAGTTAAGCAGATCTCGTCATATAGAAGTTCTTGTGCGACAAATTAAGTCGAGTGTTGTTGAAATTTTAACAGCCCTTTTGTCGTTCTTGGTTGAGCATCGCAATAAACTGCTCTGCCACTAACACATCGTCAGGAAGTGCCTTTTGGTTGTTTGGATATTCCAACTGATCAAATAACAACTGTCCCGCGATATAATAGCAGCCAAGTGTTAAGTGGCGCTGTGCATCAGTATGACTCATATGAAAGGCCACGTATTCATTGACAATAATTCGTTCAGCAAAGCTTGCCGCTAAACAATGTCTAAACCGACGAGACTCTGCGATGATGCGATCAATATCTTTAAGCTCCTCAAATACCCAACTTTCAATAAAATAATAAGCTTCATGACTGATCGGTTGCCATGACACATGGCCGACTTTCCGTTTCAGTTCAGCAAGTAACTCTTGGCTATGTAATTGATCATGCCATTGCACAGCCTGATGAAATAGGCCATTCCATGTGACATTTTTTAAAACATCCTTTTGCGTCTCGAAATGTTCAGGTAAATAATCCCGGACATAAGCATCAAACACCGAAACCCGCAATGGTGGATGATTCAGATAAAAAAGTTGTCTAAAGCTTTCGATAGGCAGTTTGTACTGCTGCAATTGGCGATAAAAATCACGATGTTGTTGGTTTTCTTCACTAAAATAAATCGCTAATTCAACAGGTAGTTTTTGTGCAATTTTATCTAAATGCTGAATGTAAGCCTGCATGACTCGACTCAATTTTGTATAAACTTTTTTACCCCATTCGGGTTGCTGCTGTACTACACGGTGCAGTAGTTCTAACCATTCATCCAAATACAAAATCGACGGGCTGATTGCTATACGCTGATCATCCATATCTTGGCGTCTATTTTTTAAGACGACATGCTGGTTGGCTTCCAACTCAAACCATTGCTGTTCTATAGCATGTTCATAACAGCTTTGGATAAACAAACGTGCTGCAACATGCTGAAAGTACCTTAAAGCTACTAAAATAATTTCAGGATGATAAGACTGTGTATCCAAATAACTCAAAGCAGTCACAGCAACACGTACACTACTATGTTGAATGTTGTGGCTAACCCAGTCTGTCACGACAGCTTTTTGTTTGAATAACCAATTCACTGTACGTTTTTCATCGAAAATAGGGAGTTTAGCAACTTTTTTTTGCCAAACTTTAGTCTGCACCTCTAAAAAATGTTGCTTTGCCAGCAAATCAGGCAATGACCAAAGATCACGATTCATTAAACGTGCAAAACCCAACAGTTCAGGCTGCTCTTTCGCATGCGGATACAACAAATAAATATCATGCCCATGATCTATCAGCTCTTGTAAACAAAAACGTTCAGGAAATGCTGTTTCTACGATGCGATAAACATGTGGTTCTAGAAATTGCTTGGCACTAAAACACAGCTCATCATAACTATGCATCAAGGACTGAATAGGCAGAATATCCTCTGCTTGATCTGCATCTAAGTAACATAACTGCTCAAGTAAAGTCAGCAAATTGTTATCCGTTGCTGAAAGTTCTATTCTGCCCATATATTTACACAGTTGCTGAAAGAGCTCTGCATGACTGTGCTCTATTTCAGTCAAAATCGTTTGGATCCGGCTTAGCCCCCCAACCACAACAAAAACCTGTTGCAATAACAACTGGCGTAACTGTTTTACTTTATTACGTAAATACAAAGAATGCTGTGGAGTCTGCTCACCCACCCAGAAGACAATGTCATGTAAACAAAACTCTTCAAGTGATTCAGCGTAGTGCCCCTTATACATAAACTGTGGGACACAAATCGTTTTGTTTTCGGTCGGTGGATAGAACTGAATATGAAAGCAATGGTTTAAAATTTGAATCTGGCGTTGCTTTGCATCAATCCCCAAAACATTGTGCACACTGAGCGTGGAGAGAAACATAGACTGCTCATGATAAAGCTGCTGAACACTCGGAACAACTTGCCTTAACACGACGGCAAAGTTTTGATATTGCTTAATCCTATCGTTTCTGTCCACAGTGAATCCTCATCGAATTTGGCGACGTTCATCCCGCTTCAAAACCAATATAAACAATTCCACACATGCAGGCTATGCCTTTTCATCATAGCTATTTTTTCGATTTAGAATCAGTATTTTCCATTTCCTTACGCATGGTAGGTATTTGGTAGGTACACAAGTTTTTTGAATCATTCGATACTCTAAAAACGGTAATGAGCACCGATAACAACATAAATATGGTAGAAGGAATCGCACCATGGCTTTTAAAAATATTGCAGATCAAACGAACGGTTTTTATATCCCTTGTGTTTCACTGTTTGGCCCAGGCTGTGCCAAAGAAATTGGTGGTAAAGCACAAAACCTCGGTGCGAAGAAAGCACTGATCGTAACCGATGCTGGCTTATTCAAATTTGGCGTAGCAGACACCATCGCAGGATATCTCAAAGATGCTGGTGTTGATAGTCATATCTTCCCAGGTGCGGAACCAAACCCAACTGACATTAACGTACATAACGGTGTAACTGCTTATAATGAGCAAGGTTGTGACTTTATCGTGTCTTTAGGCGGTGGTTCGTCTCATGACTGCGCAAAAGGTATTGGGCTTGTCACTGCTGGTGGTGGTCATATTCGTGACTACGAAGGGATTGATAAAAGCACCGTTCCAATGACTCCTCTGATTGCAATCAACACAACAGCAGGTACAGCTTCAGAAATGACGCGTTTCTGTATTATTACCAATACAGATACTCATGTAAAAATGGCGATTGTAGACTGGCGCTGTACTCCTCTTATTGCAATTGATGATCCTAAACTGATGATTGCAAAACCTGCAAGCTTAACAGCAGCAACAGGTATGGATGCATTAACACATGCGGTAGAGGCTTATGTATCAACAGCTGCTAACCCAATTACCGATGCTTGTGCCGAGAAAGCCATTTCGATGATCAGTGAGTGGTTAAGCCCAGCCGTTGCAAACGGTGAGAACCTTGAAGCACGTGATGCCATGAGTTATGCACAATACTTAGCAGGTATGGCATTTAACAATGCATCTCTAGGTTATGTTCATGCAATGGCACACCAACTTGGTGGTTTCTATAACCTACCACACGGTGTATGTAACGCAGTTTTACTGCCACATGTATGTGAGTTCAACTTAATTGCCTGCCCTGATCGTTATGCACGTATTGCAGAACTGATGGGAGTCAACACCGCAGGTTTAACTGTGACAGAAGCTGGCTATGCTGCCATTGATGCGATTCGTGAATTATCTGCATCTATTGGTATTCCATCAAGCTTGTCTGAACTGGGTGTAAAAGAACAAGATTTGGGCATTATGTCTGAAAACGCGCAAAAAGATGCCTGCATGCTGACTAACCCTCGTAAAGCAACCCATGCTCAAGTGGTTGACATCTTTAAAGCGGCGCTCAAATCAAGTGCTTCAGTAGTAGATTTTAAAGCGGCTGTCTAAGTTCTCTCCTTAACACTTTGTTTGCTTTGACAATTTAAGTGGAATGAAACAGACGTCCATACTGTTTCATTCGGGTAAGCCTAATCCTTGCTTACCTTTGCACTTAAATTGTCTTTTTTTATTTGTGGTTGACAAAAATTCTGACTTCATCAAGGATAAGGGAACTCATGACAATAACAACCAGAGTGAACTATGTCAGCACTACAAAACCCGCTTGCGTATCAACCAGATGTCCTTGGTGAAGACTACGAACAACTCAAACTCAGTTTTGCTAATGACTACGAAGGTGAAGTTTGCGCAACTCTCATTCGTAAAAAAGCCACGCAAACCACAACCAAAGCAGTGCTGTATATTCATGGATTTATTGACTACTTCTTCCAAACAGAAATGGCTGAACAGTTCAATCAGCATGGTTACGACTTTTACGCACTTGATTTAAGAAAATATGGTCGCTCCCGTTTAAGCCACCAAAACTACTACAATGTCCGTGATCTGCGCGAATATGACGATGAAATTACTCAAGCTCTTGAGATTATTGGTGCTGAAGGTCATCTTTCTGTTGTACTGGCAGGACACTCGACTGGCGGTTTGATTACCACACTATATGCAGCGCACCATCCACAACACCCTCTAATCAAAGCGCTATGGGCCAACAGTCCTTTTTATGATTTTAATATGCATCCAATTAAACGCAAACTTGGCGTGCCACAACTCAGCCGACTTGCAAAGCATTTCCCAGACTTAAAATTTCCAAGTGAACTGAATAAATGGTATGTACCAAGCCTACATCAGAGTGAACACGGCGAGTGGAACTTTGATTTGCAGTGGAAACAACCAAGTTATTCTATGGTTCGCATCAGTTTTGTCCGTGCCATCCATGAAGCGCAAAAAGAAATTCATCGTGGCGGTTTAAAGCTTTCTGTTCCTGCACTGATTATGCATTCACATCAAACACTCAACCCAAAAAAATGGGGCGTAGCTGCACAAACCAGTGATGTAATTTTAGATGTCAAAGACATTGAAAAACAGGCGAAAAATCTACAAGGTGACATCTGTGTCGAGACCATTCAAAATGGTTTACACGACTTAGTCTTATCTGCACCAGATGTTCGTGCCGAAGTCTATACCAAGTTATTTCAGTGGCTAGAACAAAAGAAGATTTAATCGCAAAATTTTTATTAACCTATTCCATAACTCAAATCAAAACTATTAAATTTTGTATTTCTCAAGTAGCTGATGCGCCGGGTGTCCACTCGGTGTCAGCTCAATAAGTCGTTCAACAGCATCAATTGCTTCTGGGTAGCGTGCTACATGCTTAAAGAGCATATCAGTTTCATTGGCTTTAAAAATCGCGCTACTTAAACGTGACTCCAAACAGTCGCGCCATGCGCAAAGAAACGGACTTTCTGTTTTAGGCAATAACACACCTGAGCAAAGCTTTAAAGCCGTCTCGATATATGCAGCATCTAATGCCTGCTCTGCTTGTAGGAAATCTGCTTCTATATGCGCCAAAATTCGGTAAGGACGAGATCCCAACATTCCCCCCAACAAATCCCTTAATTGCGACATTTCTGCTTTAAGTGTGCCTATACTCACTTTTCGCTCACCATATAAAGCCTGATGTAAGGTATCTAAAGTCATACCTTGTGGACATAGCGCTAAAATAGTCAGAATTTCAATTTGACGTGGTGTGAGCACCATCACTTTGCCATTAAAAAGCACTTGTGGCACACCAAAAGCACGAATATACAGTTGTTGACGCTGGTATTCCAATAATGCTGTTTGAATGATAGATGCACAGCGCTCTGCTGCCAGTAAACCAAGGCTATTATGATTTTTCCATGTGGTCGATAAATCAATTACCCCCAAAACATGTTTTGAATAGGGGTCGATGATTGGTGCTGCATAGCAAACCCAATCATGGATGGAACTCATATAATGTTCATTAGAAAACACACAACTCGATTGTTGGGTTTTAAGTGACAATGCCAATGCATTAGTCCCCACCAACTCCTCTCTCCACTGCCCGCCTTCTACAAAATGTACACTTTCCGCAGCATTACGCATTTGCTTACTTGAAGCACTCCAAATAATCGTACTACCAATATCACCCACAGCAACGACCATTGAGGACTGCTGTGCAATATGCTTGAGCTCATCCGCGCAGTAACTTAAAGCATGTTGTAATGCTGAACCTTGTGACATCGAACCTTCAGAAATGGGCGCTGCAAAACGATCCTTAGGAATCTCTGCCGAATTAGAACGCTGCCACGAACTTGCAATGCTTTTTCCGAGCTGTTCAGCTTGTACCGTCGAAATACTGCTGCTGGTTCTAAGCTTTTCTATTTCTTGTCTTTTCTGTATTAAATGTTGCATTGCCATCATTCCTTATTCTCAAAACAATTCCTGATACACATCCACTGTATTGCATGGTTGTAAACATTTGTCGGAAGCTTGTAAACCTGCATCCTTCCAACCTTTTTCCAACCTTATATTAGGTATGCTACTTAAATATTGTACTGATGTACCTTATACCAAAGCTGTAGATGCTTTTAAAAAATCAATAAGCAAAGGAACTTCAATATGCGCTACGTAGACCCTAACCAACCTGGTTCAAAAGTAGAATTTAAAGCACAGTATGAAAACTTTATTGGTGGCGAGTGGGTTGCTCCAATAAAAGGTGAATACTTTGAAAATATCTCTCCTGTCGACGGTAAAGCCTTTACTAAAATCCCACGTTCATCTGCTGAAGATATTGAGCTTGCTCTCGATGCTGCACACAAAGCTAAAGCACAATGGAATAAATCTTCTCCAACTACACGTTCTAATTTACTCCTTAAAATTGCTGATCGTCTAGAGGAAAATCTAGAGAAATTGGCTGTAGCTGAAACTTGGGATAACGGTAAACCAGTACGTGAAACCTTAGCTGCAGATATTCCACTTGCAATTGATCATTTCCGATATTTTGCAAGTTGTATTCGTGCACAAGAAGGTGGTATTTCTGAAATTGATGAAGACACTATTGCCTATCACTTCCACGAGCCATTAGGTGTTGTGGGACAAATTATTCCATGGAACTTCCCAATTTTAATGGCAACATGGAAAATTGCTCCAGCCCTTGCAGCAGGTAACTGTATTGTTCTTAAACCAGCTGAGCAAACGCCTGTAAGTATTTTAGTCTTGGTTGAACTGATTCAAGACTTACTCCCACCAGGTATTTTAAACATTGTAAATGGTTATGGAGTTGAAGTAGGCCGTCCACTTGCAACTAACCCACGTATTGCAAAAATTGCATTCACAGGCTCAACCGCTGTTGGGCAAATGATTATGCAGTATGCAACTGAAAATATTATTCCAGTAACTTTAGAGCTTGGTGGTAAATCTCCTAACATCTTCTTTGAAGATATTATGGATCAAGACGATGATTATCTTGACAAAGCGCTTGAAGGCTTTGCTATGTTTGCGTTGAACCAAGGTGAGATTTGTACTTGCCCTTCACGTGCATTAGTTCAAGAAAGCATAGCCGATAAATTCTTGGAAAAAGCAATTGAACGTGTCAAACGCATCAAAACAGGTCACCCACTAGACACTGAAACGATGATTGGTGCACAAGCTTCTTTAGAACAACAAGAGAAAATTTTAGGCTGTATCGCAACAGGACGTAATGAAGGTGCTCAATTACTGACGGGTGGTAGTGAACGTAATGAAGTGGGTACAGGTTTCTATATCGAACCAACCATTTTCAAAGGCACAAACGACATGAAAATTTTCCAAGAGGAAATTTTTGGACCAGTGCTTTCGGTTACAACGTTCAAAGACTTTGATGATGCGATTAAAATTGCAAATGACACCATTTACGGTCTAGGTGCAGGAGTATGGTCACGTTCTGCTCATACGTCTTATCGCGCGGGTCGTGCAATTGAAGCGGGTCGTGTTTGGACCAACTGTTATCATATCTACCCTGCGCATGCGGCATTTGGTGGTTACAAAAAATCTGGCATTGGTCGTGAAAACCACAAAATGATGCTTGATCATTACCAACAAACTAAAAACTTGCTTGTAAGCTATGCCACTAAGCCAATGGGCTTCTTCTAAGCATAAATATATTTGTGCATGATGTGTTTAGGGTGATTCGTTACCCTAAACACCTTCAACCTTCAACCTTCAACCTTCAACCTTCAACCTTCAACCTTCAACCTTCAACCTTCAACCTTCAACCTTCAACCTTCAACCTTCAACCTTCAACCTTCAACCT
>NZ_BKFU01000060.1:0-19135 GCF_008980265.1 Acinetobacter sp. TUM15064
AATATATATTGCTAAGCTTTTATATTTTAAAGATAAATACCCAAACAAAAAAAAAAGAGCAGATCTACTCTGCTCTGTTTCATTTTAAAAACTAGCTATTAATTAAATGTTTTAAAGCGATCCGCTTCCGCCATAAATGTTTTCTCACCCGCAGGTGCTTCAATAGAACCAAAAACAAGTTGTGCACGCAATTTCCAATTACTAGGAATTTCAAAAAGCTCCGCGATTTCAGCATCTACGATTGGGTTGTAGTGCTGCAATGACGCACCAATGTTGTGTTCAGATAAAGCTGTCCATACAGCAAACTGAGCAATTGCAGAGGAATGTTCAGACCAAACGGGGAAGTTGTCTGCATAAAGTGCAAACTGTTCTTGTAATGATTTTACAACATCTTGATCTTCATAAAATAAAACCGTGCCATAGCCTGCTGAAAAACTATCAAGCTTTTTATTTGTCGCCTCAAACGCAGCTTCAGGAACAATTTTACGTAAAGTTTCACGTACGATATTCCAAAACTGTAAATGCGACTCACCAAATAAAGTCACAATACGGGAAGTCTGTGAGTTAAATGCCGATGGACTGTGATTTACAGCTTCCTTAATGAGTGACTCGATATTTGCTGGTGTTAAATCAACATTTTTACCAATTGCATAAATAGTGCGACGCTGTTTGATTTGGTCTAAAAATGACATGTTATTTTCCTCAATGATCTCTCGATCTCGTTATATGTGATTCGTATTTATCATAATCATTATTTTAAATTTGAACATGCTTAATTGAGCGACATAGTGTCTTAAAAATAGAACAATCTTAATTCGCTCATGACTTAAAACATAAATACTCGATTAGCTCAATCTCACCGTCAATCCACTAAGCATAAATCATAAAGCGTTCTTCATCTTTATGCTGTTCTTTTTCAGCGGGTTTTTCCTCTATCGAACCAAAGACCAATTGCGCACGTAACAGCCAATGTTTTGGAATCTCAAAAACTTTTAAAATGTCAGCGTCAATACTCGGGTTATAATGTTGTAATGACGCACCCAAACCCGCATCTGCTAAACATGTCCATACAGCATATTGGGCCATACCTGAAACTTGCTCAGACCAAACTGGAAATTCTGCCGCATCAAAAGGAATTTTCTTTTGTAACTGTTGGATGATCTGCTGATCTTCATAAAATAGAACTGTACCAAATCCTGCCGAGCATTGATCAACCTTCAGTTCTGCACCAGCAAAAATATGCGCAGGGACTAACTTGCGTTGCACTTCTTTTACGACATTCCAAAAGTGAAGATGCGCATCGCCCATTAAAATCACAATACAAGTACTTTGTGAATTATGTGCCGAAGGACAACTTCGCACGGCCTCTTGGATCAATTCAGCTAAATACACCTGACTTAAATGTACACGCTTCCCTAAAACATAAATACTACGGCGCTTTTTTAGTTGATCGATAAATATGGTTTGTTTTAGGTCTTCTTCGTGATTTTTTTTAAATTTTAAGTCTTTGGTTAAATCCTTTGTTAGAACTTGTCCAATTTTATGTAATAAAGCCATACCGTGTTCCCCAAAATGTACAGTGATGCCTATTGTGTTAGGCGTTAGTGTAATCGCAGGAGAATTACTTATATTTACTATGTGATTCCTAAATGTTTGTTTTTAAAACAAACAAATTGAATAAAAAAATAAACTCCGCATTTAGCGGAGTTTATGTGACTGATCTAACACTTTAAAAATAGTGTTGTTCAAGCTTATTTCTCTGTTTCAAACAAAGCAGCAACAAAGGATTTTGCAGAGAAAGGGCGTAAGTCGTCAATTTTCTCACCCACGCCAATGAAACGAATTGGAACATGCGTACGACTGGCAATATTAAACAGCACACCGCCTTTCGCAGTGCCGTCGAGTTTGGTAATCGTTAGACCTGTCAAGCCAACCGCCTCGTCAAACATTTCTACTTGATTAATCGCATTTTGACCTGTTCCTGCATCAACCACCAACATAACTTCATGTGGCGCAGTTGCATCAATTTTTTGCATGACACGTTTTACTTTGGTCAACTCTTGCATGAGATGACCTTTGTTATGTAAACGGCCTGCGGTATCTGCAATTAAAACATCAACCCCTTTGGCACGTGCACTTTCAAACGCATCGAAAATGACAGAAGCACTGTCAGCACCATGACCTTGTGCAACTACGGCAATATTATTGCGCTCGCCCCAAATTTGAAGCTGCTCGGTCGCTGCCGCACGGAAAGTATCTCCCGCAGCAAGCATCACCTTCTTGCCTTCACCTTGTAAACGTTTTGCCAATTTACCAATGGTTGTGGTTTTACCCACACCGTTTACACCCACCACCAAAATCACATAAGGCGTTTTGTTCGGATCAATATGTAAAGGTTTAACACGTGGTGCAAGTAAAGTCACCAACTCTTCCTGAAGTGCTTTATACAATGAATGCGAATAAATTAAATCACCACGTGCAGTACGTTCAGTTAAGTTGGTAATGATGGTTTTCGTTGCATCAACACCAATGTCTGCAACTAAAAGTTGCTCTTCAACTTCTTCAAGCAGTTCATCATCAATCTCCTTACCTCCGATCAAAATATTGACCATACCATCAGCAAGGTTTTTACGGGTTTTGGTTAACCCTTCTTTCATACGGCTAAAGAAACCGCCTTTTGCAGATGCCTCTGCTTCTTCTGAGCTTGTTTCAGCAACCACAACTGGACTAACAACTGTTTGCTCTTTTGTTTCAACGATTGGCACATTGACCACAGGTAAACTTGGTAATGTGACATCGTCATCCCCGATATCAGCATCAATCAAAAATTTGTTCTGCTCATTAGATTGCTGTTGCATGCCGAATCCTTGAAAAGCACTGCGTTAAAAAAGACGGATTCTACCATAAAAGATAGGCTTTCGCTTAGTAACAATACTTTATGTAAACACTTAACAAATCAATACTTCTGGTGCTTGATCTACTTCGCATTTTTCTTAAGAATGGTTATTTATTGAAATGCTTTCACTTCAACCTGAGCCCCAATTTTATATGCATCACTTATTAGTCACGCATTCTTATAAAAAAAATTTAGTTGCACTGGGTTTAACTCTACTTTGTTTACCTATAACAAGCTATGCACAAATACGTAGTGAGCTTACTCGCAGCAGTTTTGAAACTACTTTAAGCAATGGCTTACAGGTGATTATCCGTGAAGATCACCGCTCCCCAATGGTCATGACCCAAATTTGGTACAAAGTCGGTAGTACTGATGAGTCAGGAAATACAACAGGTATCTCTCATGTACTAGAACATATGATGTTTAAAGGAACATCTAAAGTGCCGAACGACGAATTCAGTCGCTTGAGTCGTATCTATGGTGGCAGTGTCAATGCGGCCACATTTACCAACTACACCAATTACTACCAGCTTTATCCAAAAACATACTTCCCCATGGCTTTAGAGCTAGAAGCCGATCGCATGAACAATCTTCTGCTACGCCAACAAGACTTTGACCCTGAAATTAAAGTAGTGATGGAAGAACGACGCCTACGTACCGATGACAACCCACGTTCACTCGCGTTCGAACGTTTCAAATGGATTTCTTACCCAACTAGCCATTATCGTCAACCCGTCATCGGACACATGAAACACTTGCAAAATATCACTCTAGATGATGTTAAACAGTGGTATCAAAAATGGTATAGCCCCAATAATGCGATCTTGGTGATCGTGGGTGATGTCAATGCAGAATCCGCCCTTAGACAAGTTCAAAAATACTTTGGCGATATCAAAAGTCAGCCTACACCTGTACGCAATGATGTGACTGAGTTTGAAAACATTGGCTACCGTCACATGGAACAGTATAGCAATGTTGAAGTGCCCAATTTATATATGGCTTGGAATGTCAAATCGCTTGCAACAACAACCAATTCAGAAGACGTTTACGCACTCACACTCATTCGCAGCTTATTAGATAGCGGAGTCAGTTCCAGGTTGCAACAGCGCCTTGTTCGTGACAAAAAGCTGGCTACCGCACTCAGCGTGAGCTATGACGCCTATAACCGTGGTGATAGTTTATTCACCATCTCAGCACTACCTGTAAATGGCGTAACACTGCCCGAACTACAAAAAGCCATAGAGCAAGAAATTGACCTACTCAAAACAGAACTTGTTAATCCTAAAGAATTAGAACGTATTAGCACACGCTTTGTTGCCAATCTTATTTATGGCCAAGATGACATAGTCGGGCAAGCCAAACTGATCGGAAATTTAGCGGTAAACGGTATTGATTACCGCATAATGGATCAACTTCCACAGCGTTATGAGGCCATCACGCCAGAAGACATTCAACGAGTCAGCCAAACGTCTTTTATAAAAAATAACTTAAGCACCTTATACCTCCAACCAGAAACTCAGGCAGAAAAATGATGGAGAATAATATGTCAAAGTCTAAGCTTTTATTTCTTGCATTGTCTGCCCTTTGTACGACCAATGTAATTGCGGAAATCAATACAAATCCTATAACCAATGATGATCCAAATTCATTACAGTCTATTTCGTCATTACAAAGCCTAAAACAAGTCAAAACAGCTGAACTCTACACAGCGCCGCATGTCCATGAACTAAAAAATAAATACAAAGTTCGAAGTTTATTCGTCGAATCACCAGCCCTTCCAATGGTAGATATTCAACTCACCTTTAATGCAGGTTCTGCACGGGATATAGAAGTCGAAAAAGGACTTTATGGCGTAGCAAATATGGCGGCGCAGTTGATGGATGAAGGTACAACTCAGCATGATGCTGTAGAGATCGCCAACGCCTTTGAACACGTCGGTGCACGTTTTAGTATGGCTGCACATCGAGACATGTTTGTGGTTCGACTGCGTTCTCTATCTGATCCAAAGAAGCTTGATGCAGCTGTCAACACCATGCTTGAAGTCCTAAAAGATTCCACCTTCAAAAACAACAGTATTCACTTAATGGTGAGTAATACTCAAGTAGGACAAAAACAACTCAAAGAAAGCCCAAGTCGTTTGATGAGTATTCGCTTTTACCGTGCATTATATGGTTCGCACCCCTATGCAGAACCGATTACTGGTACCAATGGCAGCATTAAAAAAATTAGTACACAACATTTAAAAAAGTTTCGTGATGAATTCTTGGTCAGCAAAAATATGAACATAGCCCTTACAGGCCAACTCAGCGTAAAACAAGCCCAAAAACTGGCTGAACGAATCAGTGCCGCACTTCCGCAAGGAGAAACTGTAAAAACACTTGCCGTTCCACAAGACAAATCAGACTTTGATATTCAACATATTGTATTTAATTCAGCACAAGCTCACGTCACGATGGGACACCTCTCCACCACACGTGATGACCCTGACCGCCTAGCACTCGAACTGGCTAACCGCATGTTTGGTGGTGGCGGATTTAATTCAGTCTTAATGAAAGAACTTCGCGTCAAACGAGGCTATACCTATAGTGCAAACAGTAGTTTTACATTTAGCCAGGCCGCTGGGAGCTTTAACTTGAGCTATTCAACCCAACAAGATCAGCTGATGGACAGTATCCAAGTAGCGCATAAAGCACTGGTCGACTTTGTTCACCAACCCATCGACGCACAGCAACTCGAAGAAACCAAAGCTGGTATGTTACGTAGCTTACCCAATAGCTTTAGTAGTAATGCCAATATCAATGCCCAACTGGGTTCTATGGGTTTTTATCATCAAAATATTAACTATTTGTCTGACTATCCGAAACGTCTCGCCGAGATTAGCCCAACAGATGTTCAAAATGCGATACGTAAACACTTGCACCCTGAAAAGCTTACCTTAGTTATTGTAAGTAAGAGCTTAGACAAAGTTCAACTTAGACATATTTTAGAGCTAAATCTTGATCCCAATATCAAGCAAAGCATACCTCATCCTGATCAGATTCCTGCAATTATTGAACCTCTGGAGCCAATGCCGGAAGCTGCTTTGCCCGACTCTGCTCAAACTGATGAGCCTGCATTAATCTAAAATAATCAATATAAGTAATGCGGGTTTCCTGAATAAGGCTTTGCGCCATCTCTTGAGTTTCTGGGAAAACAGCTTGATGCGACAAACGACTGACATTTTCAAATTGGGTTGGAGAAATAGGTCGAGACAAAGCGAAGCTAGATATCATCAGAATGACCAGAATGATCAATAACATGAGACCATTATAGATTTGTACCAGTGTAATCTGTGTTTTTAGTTTAAAAATTTTTTGGATCGCAATATGCATAACCTACCTCTAGTTGAACTAGTGTAAGTAGCGAATTGCAGAATCACAAGTTGAAATGCTGAAAAATATCCCCATTAATGGTTAAAGAGAACATAATTTCAGCAAGTCATCTTGTTTCCAAACATGAAGCTTAGCTAACAATGCTACGAATCACTGCGAAATAAAGGACCAAGGCAATCACAACCAATGCAATGACAATGGCGAAAGCCCCTACGCCATTTTCTGCATCAGAAGGATGAGCTGGGTCATCATCGGCAATTCGTACCAGTTCGCCATTGTAGGTTTCATAAAAATCAACCCGTTGATTTTCATCAAGCTGTCTTGTGAAATCGTATACTCTTTTACGCTGTGCCAAACAAAAATCCCCGAGATGAATTTCTTGATGGAAAACTGCTTCATCTAATTGTGTGCGGTGATACTGTGCCAATGCGACAATTTGCGAAACAGTTGGAGGCATATCAAATTCAAAACCGTCTAATGTCTTTGTCATGTTATTCTCCTTATAAATTACAGTTTCCTGTTTTATTATCATATTCAATCTTTTGACTGTTCATTGTTTAATCATGTAAACTGTAATATATAAAGTATAAGTGACAATATATTTGACAATTCAAGCAATTTGTAATAAATATTTAACATTAGCGTGATATTTATATCTAAAGGTAAAAATACCTTTAAGTGATCATAATTAGAATAAGGAGCTTAATATGATTCAACAAATCTCTCATCATGACCTAGAACATGCGTATGCGGATGCAGTAAACACCATTCAATCACAAATGAACTTTGTCGAAGCGGTACAACAGTTAGAAAGCGTTGCTCGTGCTGGTCACGGTAAAGCTGCCCTATTTTTAGCTGAGCTTTATTACCAAGGTTTCCGCGTAGAACGCGACTCGCTTAAAGCACAATATTGGCAACAACTTGCCACCATGAAAGCATAATAAAACGTCACTTAGGTGGCGTTTTTTTTTAACCTAACATTTTGAAATGACATATTTATTTACATAGTAATGCAAAGCTTACACTGAACTTTCATCTTATTTATTTAAAATGGGCTCATGTTTCTTACACGACATAAGGCTATGTACAAAATTTTGAAACTACAACCTATTTCAAATCATTTATATTTAAAAATTAATATTTTAAGAGGCATGATGTACTGCGGTATCCTATGGGGACTTTACCACCCCGAACAAGAAGGTTGGGCGATGACTTCGGATCATGATGACTATGTTTTCCCTTTCTGGCTCAATGGCTTACATGCACACCAATATGCTCAACTTCACTGGCCAAACTATGTGCCTAAAAAAATCACCCCGCATGATTTTCAAAGCGCTTTACTTCCAACACTTTCACGTTTAAACGTAACACCCGCACTATGTAATGGTACAAAACGTATTAAACTCAGTACGTCTCAAATGCGTCACTTTTTCTTTAATGACAGTATTTTATTGCCAGCTTAGTTCTGATCCTAAAAGATAAACACAGAGAAGTTGTTTATCTTGTTGGCAGAAATGACTGCAAAGTATTTGCTTTTTTTAAAATTCGCGTTAATTTAAATATAAAACAATAACCACAACAAAAGGATATATCCTATGACCAATGTCGCTCAAGTCTTACATGATAAAGTACATAAAGATATTTTCACCATTAGCCCTGATGCTACAGTATTTGAAGCAATTTCACTTATGGCAGATAAAGGTATTGGTGCGGTTGTGGTCACTTATGAACAACAAGTGGTTGGTATATTGTCTGAACGCGATTACATGCGCAAAGTCATGTTGATGGAACGTAGTTCAAAACAAACTACCGTCAAAGAAATTATGACAGCAAAAGTGCTGACCGTCACAACCTCTGTAACTGTCGAAGAATGCTTAGATCTTATGACTGACCGTCATTTACGTCATTTGCCTGTGGTTGAAGAAGGTATCTTAATCGGCTTTATTTCTATTGGAGATTTGGTTAAAGCCGCGATGGATGACCAAAAGAAACTGATTGACCAACTCCAGCAATATATTTCAGGTTAGCTCTAAGTTTTATATTGGGAAAATACTATAAAACAATAATTTAAAATAAAAAATCCCTGCGTTAAGCAGGGATTTTTTATACAAACCTATCAGCTTTAACTCAATTTAAGCCCAATTTAGCTGCAACATAGTCTGCATCTTTGTCACCACGACCAGAAATATTGACCACAATTTTTAAATCTTTACTGAGTTTTGGCGCTTCACGAAGTACCCATGCCACTGCATGTGAACTTTCAAGTGCAGGAACAATCCCTTCAACACGAGACAAGCGCATAAATGCATCTAGACATTCTTGATCAGTTGCAGTGGTGTATTCGACACGACCTAAATCTTTCAGCAGACTATGCTGTGGACCAACACCAGGATAGTCGAGACCTGAAGCGATGGAATGTACTGGTAACGGTTCACCCTGCTCATCTTCAAGGACATAACATGCCATACCATGAATTTGACTTGGCTTCCCTAAAGTTAAGGTTGCTGAGTGCATATCGGTATCCAAACCATGACCAGCAGGCTCTACACCAATCAATTTCACATCTGCATCGTTTAAAAATGCTGTGAAAGCTCCAATAGCATTCGAGCCACCACCCACGCACGCGACTACATAATCAGGGTTTGAACCAAAACGCTCATGCGTTTGCTCTTTAATTTCTTTACCAATAATCGACTGGAAATCACGTACCATCATTGGAAATGGATGCGGTCCTACAACAGAGCCAATAGCATAAATATAATTGGTTGGGTCTTTTAAATACTCTTCAAAAGCACTATCTACTGCATCTTTGAGTGTTGCAGTACCACGTGTTACTGAAATAAGTGTTGCACCGAGAATTTTCATCTTGACGACATTGGGATGTTCTTTTTCAATATCGACCTGCCCCATGTGGATTTCACATGGAATACCGACCAAAGCACAGGCTGTTGCTAGTGCAACGCCGTGTTGTCCTGCACCTGTTTCTGCAATAACTTTGGTTTTACCCATATATTTTGCAAGTAGCGCTTCACCCAAACAGTGATTAATTTTATGTGCGCCTGTGTGGTTTAAGTCTTCACGTTTGAGGTAAATCTGTGCCCCACCCAACTGTTCAGATAAGCGTTTCGCATAAAACAAAGGACTTGGACGACCAACATAGTGCGAAAAAAGATCAGCAAGCTCGGTTTGGAATGCCAAAGTTTCACGGATTTTTGTGTAGGCAACATTAATCTCATCCATTGCCTCTTTCAAATGTGGAGGAATAAACTGTCCACCATAAGCCCCAAAAAAGCCCTCTGTGTTGGGCAAAGCAATACCGTTTATTTGATGATCCATTTGACGATCCTATTTTTTAAATTTGCTTTATATCAGTCAGTTAGCGAGCTAAATACTTAGTCATATCCTCAACGCCTTTTAAAGTCATTGGGTACATATGATCTTCAAAAATTTGCTTAATTAAACCAATCGTATGGGTGTAATGCCAATAACGATCTTCTTCTGGATTTAACCATGCAGTTTTCTCAAAATGATTGCGTAGGCGGTGTAGCCAAACACTTCCTGCCTCATCATTCATGTACTCAACCGAACCACCAACTGAATTGAGCTCATAGGGTGCCATTGAAGCATCTCCCACCACAATCACACGATAGTCGCGTCCATAAGTATTGAATAAATCCCATGTATTCATGCGCGTAGTAGAACGGCGAACATTATCTTTCCACACATAGTCATATAAACAGTTATGGAAATAGAAATATTCTAAAGTTTTAAACTCAGTTTTCGCTGCACTAAAAAGTTTCTCGCATTGAGCAATGTGTGAATCCATCGACCCACCCACATCAAATAACATTAAAACTTTAATACGATTACGGCGCTCAGGTACAAGTTGCACATCAAGTATGCCTTGCTTCGCCGTTTCACGAATCGTGCCGTTAATGTCCAACTCTTCAGCAGCCCCTTGTCTCGCAAACTTGCGCAAACGTCGCAGTGCCATTTGCATTTGACGAGTACCGAGAATCTGCTCATCATCCAAGTTCTGATATTTGCGTTGTTCCCAAACTTTTACAGCAGAACGTTTACGTCCCGGCCCGCCAATACGCACCCCTTCAGGATGATCACCATAAGCACCAAAAGGAGAGGTTCCTCCCGTGCCAATCATTTTGTTTCCACCCTGATGTTTTTTATGCTGTTCCCGTAGACGTTCTTCCAGCATTTTCATCAGTTCTTCTAATGAACCCGCTTTTTTTAACTCTTCACGCTGCTCTGGAGTTAAATGTTTTTCTAAGAGTTCTAAATCAAACCAATCTTTAGGGAGCTGTTGGACTTTATTGAGTAAATCATCCAAATCAAAAGTTGAAATGCCATCAAAATAGTCCTTCATGCCTCGGTCAAATTTATCAAAGAAGCGTTCATCCTTCACCATAATGGTTTTGGCGAGTTGATAAAATTCGTCTTGATCGGCAAAGACTAAACCTGAAGCTACAGCTTCATTCAGATCAATTAGTTCACGTGTTGAGACAGGAACACCGTATTTACGTAAGGTATAAAACAAGCGCACAAACATGCGTGTTTCTCCTTTAACGACGCGACATAAAAGCTAAACGTTCAAGCAACTGCACATCTTGTTCGTTTTTAATGAGCGCACCATACAAAGGCGGAATTGCTTTGGATTTGTCATGATTACGCAATACATCTTCTGGCATGTCATCTGCCATCAGCAAGCTTAACCAGTCAATCAACTCAGAGGTTGATGGTGGTTTTTTTAGACCCGGAACTTGACGTAATTTAAAGAAAATTTGCAAAGCCTCATTGACCAAAGCCGTTGAAACTTGCGGGAAATGTACATCAATAATTTCACGCATGGTCGCTTCGTCTGGAAATTCAATATAGTGAAAAAAACAACGGCGCAAAAATGCATCTGGTAGTTCTTTTTCATTATTTGAAGTAATAATCACAATTGGACGTTGTGATGCTGTAATAGTTTCGCCCGTCTCATATACATAAAAAGACATCTTGTCCAATTCATGCAATAGGTCATTTGGAAACTCAATATCTGCCTTATCAATTTCATCAATCAATAAAACACAGCGTTCTTCACTGGTGAACGCTTCCCACAATTTACCCGGTTTAATATAGTTTTTAATGTCATAAACACGGTCGTCACCCAATTGGCTATCACGCAAACGCGAAACCGCATCATATTCATATAAACCTTGCTGAGCTTTTGTGGTTGACTTGATGTGCCAAGTCAATAATTTTAAGCCTAAGCTTTCAGCCACTTGTTCTGCCAGTAAAGTTTTACCCGTACCAGGCTCACCTTTAACCAATAAAGGCTTTTGTAAGCTACGTGCAGCTTTTACAGCAAGTTTTAAACTATCGGTAGCGATGTACTGATCCGTACCCGTAAATTGTTGCGTTTCAACAGACATGATTAAACCTTATTTTTTTATTAATTACAGTGGTGAATGAGGGTTACTGACAACTACTTTGGTTTTATTTGCCACATATTTTGACCAAAAGAAACCGATCACAAGCCCCACACCCATGACAAACAGAATCAATGACAAATTAGACCAAATGAGTGGTGAGTCTTTAGTTAACACACCAAATAACAAACCAAAAATGGCAGGTGCAATTGCTGCATTAGGACCTTCAGAAACTGTTGGTGTCAATAAGATGGCAAAGATCATCATCCATGTAATGCCACCCAACAGCTTAGGCAGGCGTGTGGCAATGGAATACCAACACCACAAAATCAGCAGACTGCCTAAAAGATATACTGTGACAGCGATGCTGTCTTCAGGAATTGAATCAAGTATTGAAAGAAAACTATCCACTGTACAACTCCTGAATTATACTTTATGCGCCACGGAGGCCTTCTGGCTCTACTGCGTTCGGATTAATCAATCCTTCTGGAGGCATTTGTAAAAAGAAGCCTTGAGTTTGGATTGAGTCCATGACATGCAATACATTTACACGTGCTAATTTACGTGCTTCACTCAATTCAAGATCCATCACAAAACTTGCGCGACCAAATGCACCACGAACAGCTTCAGGCAAAACATTCAATGGGCTAAACGATTCAACTGCTTGATCAGCTTCAGTTGGACGAGCAATATAAAGATACATTTCATCTTTTTTACTCGATTTATAAATAGAACATTGCATATCTAAAACAGCACTCAAATAACTCAAGCCACAGGATACATCAAATAAAAGCAACTGACATTAGTCATGATTAACGCATCAGTCGTGATTTTGTATAAATATCTAAACTTGAGACCAATTGACTAATTATTAATCCATGACTTTCATTTGGGTAGAAAGATAACTTTCATCACGGCGCAATAGTTGAATCAAAGGCTGAGTCAATAGTTCATAACGCCAGCCCAATAAGTAGTCAGGCAAATCTTGTTCATCATTATGAAAAACCACATGCTGATGTAAGGCATTCATCCACTTTTTGCGCATCAGCACTTCTTTAGGAATCGTGGTCTCATCCACGACATTTTGAATTAAGTGATCAATTTTTTCACCAACATCTTTTGAGGAATGTCGAATTGGTCGTGCCATGCGTAGTGGCCAATCCGCTTGCTCAGGTAAAAACTTCACCAGATCTAAAATGGTTTTACCATGTTCTCTCACAATGTTTGGACGTATATCTTTAACGCCTGATAACTGGAAAGCATTTTTCGGATTCTTCTCAACCAGATCAATCATGGTTGCGTTCTTTAAAATAAAACTACGTGGCGTATTAAGTGCTTTTACCATCTGTTCACGCCATACTGCCAACTGTTGCAACTGCATTAACTGACGACGTGAATGTCGATAGTTACCAATATCTTGATAGAGTAAATGCAAAGGTGTTTCTGTCGCAATTTCTTGCGTTAGATGCTGACAGTCCTCGAGAGCAAAGTTGAGGAGTGACTTTGAATTTAGTTCTTGTTTAACTTTTTCTGAAAGATTCATCAAATACAGCACGTCATTTGCAGCATAGCTGAGTTGTGCAGGGCTGAGTGGGCGTGCCAACCAATTCGAACGGGTCTCCCCTTTATCAATGTCGACATCCAACATTTGCTTCAATGCATTTTGATAGCTAACCTGTAAGCCATGTCCTAAAAACGACATGCCAACTTGAGTATCAAATACGTTGTTTAAGGTTTTATGCTGCGCATAATGATAAATCAGGTCGATATCTTCACTACAGGCATGAAAGACATTTTGCTGTGCGCGAAAAAGTTTATTCCAAAATTCAGTTAAATCGAGTGTTGTCCCATCGAGTAAATAAATATCATTTGCGACATTGATTTGGAATACACCCAACTTTGGCCATAAGGTGTCGACTTTTATGAATTCTGTATCGAGTCCATAGACTGCGTTACGATCCATTTTTTCTAAGACTGGAATAAGGTCTTGTTGATGCTGAATAAATTGAAACATATCCTACTGCGTCTAATGCTAGATGCTCTTTTGGGTTATCTTACCTGAATAAGATCATTTAGCTATCAAGATTTCTATTGGTTTTTTAATTATTTGCCGTTTTTTGTGATTTTTTTATACAACCAAACTCAAATTAATATTTTTTTATCTTACTAAAGCATTTTTCGTATCAAAATAAAAAATGAAACAAGTATCGAAATACTTATTTCATTCGCATTCTGTTATGTACAGCTTGGCTTAAAGTATGACTATCGACATATTCAAGTTCACCACCCTGTGGTACGCCTTGTGCGATACGGGTCATTTGAATAGGCAAATGCTTCGTTGCCTCCACCAAATAGTGTGCTGTAGCTTGACCCTCAACAGTTGCATTGGTCGCCAAAATTACTTCCGTTACTTTACCATCGCTTAAACGCTGAATCAGATACGGAATACCAATTTCTTCTGGACCAATACCATCAAGTGGAGATAAATGCCCTCCTAATACATGGTATTTACCGCGAAAACTGCCACTTTGTTCAATTGCCATCACATCTGCTGGTGACTCAACCACACAGAGCAATTGATCATCACGCTCATGCGAGACACAAATATCACAGACTTCATTTTCCGTCAGAGAGTGACACAAGCTACATTCATGAATATAGCTCGTGGCTTCATTTAAAGCATGTGCAAGACCGATTGCGCCTTCACGATTTTTCATAATCAAGTGAAGCGCCATGCGTTGAGCCGACTTCGGCCCAACACTTGGCAAAATGCGTAAAGCTTGTACCAATTGATCGAAACGATCACTAAACACTATAGGTATTCCTTTATTAGAATAAACCTGCAAGACCTGGTGGCAAGCCTGCGCCAGAGTTTGCAGCTTTCATGCGCTCTTCAGTGATTGCTTCTGCTTGACGTGCAGCATCATTCATTGCAGCAGCAATTAAGTCTTCAATCATATCTGCATCATCTTGCAATAATTCAGGATTGATTTCGATACGCTTTACAACATTACGGCAAGTCATCGTCACTTTCACCAAACCACCACCTGCTTCGGCATGCACTTCTGTTTGTGCAAGCTCTTCTTTGGCTTTCTTGATATTGCTTTCCATGTCTTTTTGCATGCGTTGTGCTTGCTGCATAAGCATATTAATGTTCATTAAAATCTCCGAACATAAAATTAAAAATTAGATTAAGTCTAAACCACGTGCGATATCGCGAATAATATCATCAATGTCTTCTAAACCAACAGATACCCGAATTAAACCTTCACTAATACCCGCTGCCTGTTTTGCCTCAGCCGACATTCTGCCATGAGACGTCGTTGCAGGATGCGTAATCGTAGATTTTACATCCCCTAAGTTACTGGTAATTGATAAGAAACGAGTATTGTCAATGACTGTCCAAGCCCCCTCACGCTCACCTGTCACTACAAAAGAAACCACGCCACCAAAACCAGACTGCTGTTTCTTTGCTAGCTCATGTCCCTCATGGTTTGGTAAACCAGCGTAATACACTTTTTCAACTTTTGGATGTGCATCGAGCCATTCTGCTAACTTTTGCGCACTGGCACAATGTGCTTTCATCCGTAAGCTTAAAGTTTCTAAACCCTTTAAGAAGATCCATGCATTAAATGGGCTCATAGAATTACCCAGTGTACGAATAACACCGTTAATTTCTTCAACCAATTTATCTTTACCTACAACGGCCCCACCTAAAGCACGACCTTGACCATCAATATATTTCGTTGATGAATAAATAATCAGGTCAGCACCAAACTTAATGGGTTGCTGTAAGATTGGAGTACAGAACGTATTATCGACTGCAAATAAAGCATTATGTGCATGAGCAATATCAGCAATTGCCTGCATATCACCCACTTGAGCCAATGGGTTCGACGGTGTTTCAATAAATAAAAGACGTGTATTTGGACGAATCGCTTGTTTCCAGCCGTCTAAATCTTCCAAATCTACGAATGTAACATCGACACCAAATTTGATGACATATTTTTCAAACAGCGAAATAATCGAACCAAATACAGCCCGCGAACATACGACATGATCACCCGCTTTTAAATAAGCCAACGTCACTGCATGTACTGCGGCCATACCCGAACTGGTTGCTACTGCGCGCTCAGCACCATCTAATATAGCTAAACGCTTTTCAAATGCTTGTACCGTTGGGTTGGTATAACGTGAGTATGTATTCCCCTCAATTTGTCCTGAAAATTTAGCTGCTGCATCTGCCGCATTTTCACAAACGAAAGAAGATGTTAGGAAAATTGGCTCACTATGTTCACCCTCAAAAGTACGTGTGTGACCGGTACGAATCGCTAAAGTGTCTAATTGGTATTCGATGTCGTCGTATTGGCTCATTTCTCTGTGTTTCAGTCCAAAGACTGCCTTTATAAAGAATTGCCAACATTTTGAGCGTCTAGGCTATTTAAGGTCAAGGTAAAATACGCAAATATTGATTAGACTTCGATCAAACTTTCTACTTATTTGAGATATCAACCCTATGCAGAACTTAAAAACTAAAATAAATAATCTGTCCACGCGCATTTTTAAAGGGAAGTCACTCGTTCTGTCACAAAATACGCCCTATGAAGTGATTGAAACATTTGACCTGACTCAAATTCGCTATTACGCCCCAGAAGTTCGCAAGTACAAAGAACCTCTGGTTTTCGTGGTTCCTCTCGCCATCAATATGTCCATTTATGACCTTTACCCCTATCGTTCTTTGGTTAAGTATTTCCAACAGCAGGGTTTTGCTGTGTATGTAATTGACTGGGGCAAACTAAGTTTCCGTAATTGTCATTTTAATTTTTTAACCTTTATTGATCATTACATCCCGCTATGCATTCAAAGCATTTTAAAACATAGTCAAAGTGATCAAATTTCACTACACGGCTGGAGTATGGCAGGTATATTTGTGAGCTTATATACTGCTCTACATCAGCCCAATTTCGTGAAAAATTTAATGGTATTGGGTAGCCCAATTGACAGCTATAAATCTGGGCGAAATGGACAGTTCTTTGCATATCTCAATCGAATCATTTCAAAAAGCAAAACATTACAACAGCAAATTTATCAGGGCAAAATACCGAAGCGTCTACTTCACACCTCAGGTGTTTTAAATACGATTGGTTTTAAAATGGTTGACCCTATAGGCTGGTTTCAAAGCCACAAAAACTTGTTACTCAATTTGGACGACAACGAAGCTTTATATGAACACGCCACTATTGGTAGTTTTCTTAACCGTATGATTGATTATCCTGGTGGCATCAACCAAGACATGTTGTTTAATGTTTGGCTACGTAATCCACTCAAAACAGGAGTAATCACATTAAATAAGAAAAGCATAGCTTTAAAAAATATACAGTGCTCATTGCTTGTTGCCGCAGGCACAACAGACCAATTAGTTACTACAGAAGCCGCTAAACCACTCACCCAATTGACAAGTAGTACTGATGTCACGTTTACTCTCATCCCAGGTGGACATTTAGGACTGATGTCAAGTCAACGTAGTGCCGATGAATTTTGGCCAAAACTGGCTCAGTGGTTAAGTGAACGTTCAACTAATATTTAAATACTAAGGTTTGACATGATTCAGTCAGTTGCATTTATCGGTCTAGGCGCGATGGGGTATCGCATGGCATCACACTTACCCAAACACTTTGAACAAGTTTGGGTATGGAATCGCAATTTTGAGAAAGCAAAGCAACATGCTGAAGCTTATGGCACTCAAGCTGTAGACCTTGCAAAAGCAGTACAAGCCGATGTAGTTTTCTCATGCCTTCCTACCAGCCAAGACATTGAAGAATTACTTGATCAAGTACAGCTTAAATCTGGTAGCATTTGGGTCGATTGCACCAGCGGTGTACCGTCTTCTGCAAAAAAAGTAGCTGAACAACTCAAACTACAAGGTGTAGATTTTTTAGATGCACCAGTCAGCGGCCAAACCATTGGTGCAGATAATGCAACCCTTACTGTCATGATTGGCGGTGAGGCTACAGCATTTGAGCGTGCACTACCTGCCATACAGGCATTTGGCAAACTGATTAAACATGTAGGCGAATCTGGTGCAGGTTTTGCAGTCAAAGCTGTAAACAATATGCTTCTGGCAGTCAATCTATGTTCCGTTGCAGAAGGTTTCACCACCTTAAAAGCCCATGGGGTCAACTTAAATGAAGCCTTAGACTGTATTAATGCATCGAGTGGTAAAAGTGGTGTGACCGAAACAGTTTTACCACAACGAATCCTAAACCGTAGTTTTCCTCTAACTTTTGCACTGCCTTTATTGGCCAAAGATACAGGTATTGCCGTTGACTTAGTTCGTGAAGCCAAACTATCTGCGCCAATAATTGGACTAGCACAAAGCTTGATTCAGGCCGCCAGCGATTTATCTGAAGCAGATCGTGACTTTTCTTCTGCCATAAAAATGTACGAAACATGGAGTAAGATTACAATTGAGTAAGAACTCACCATTGAATAAACAAAACCAACCCTTATAAAGTAGTAATGTGACTACATACAATGTTACAAACTGAGGAAATTCTCATGAAAAAGTTGACTGTAGCGGTTTTTGCCAGTCTTGCAACATTCATCGGGGCGCAAAGTTTTGCAGCATCGCCTGAGCAAGAGTGTCAAAAATTAAAAGATGATCATGATGTCATTTATGCATCTAAAGGATTCTGCTTTAAAGATCCTGAGGCGAAAGCAAAATTTGGCAATGACAATTGCTACACTACCAAACCAAAGTTCTCTGAAAAAGAGCAACAACGCCTTGATGCCATCAAAGAGCGTCAAAAAGAATTAAACTGTAAGTAAATTCAGTTTAAGTAAAATTTAAGGAATAGACATGGCTTACGATGAGCAAAACATTTTTGCACGAATTTTACGTGGTGAACTTCCAGCCATTAAAGTATATGAAGATGACCAAGTTCTTGCTTTTATGGATATTATGCCTCAAGCAGATGGTCACACCTTAGTGATCCCCAAAACACCTGCTGTGACACTGCTTGATCTGCCTGCCGATGCCGCAGCCTACACCATTCAAGTTGTGCAAAAAGTTGCAAAAGCCATAGAAGTTGGTTTAGATGCAAAAGGTATTGTTCTTATGCAATTATCTGGCCCTGCGGCTGGACAAACCGTTCCGCATGTACACTTCCACCTTATCCCAAGTTCTGTGCATGAGCTCGGTAAACACGCCCTACAAATGGGTGATCAAGAAAAAATCAAAGCGCAAGCAGAAAAAATTCGAGCCGCTTTGTAATTTTTCAGATCAAATCAAGGAGCTTCGGCTCCTTTTTTGATATCTTAGATTCTCAAATGAAGTGCAACAGAGATTAAATTATTGGAAAGAAGCAAGATGAGCTAGCATTTTGCTTCCGACCGACCAAAGTCAAAGTTGCATCATGAACTATACTCATCTTACCCAAGAA
>NZ_BKFU01000061.1:0-19066 GCF_008980265.1 Acinetobacter sp. TUM15064
GCATTGAGCTCTGCAACGCTAATACATGCAGAAACACAACCAATTTCTTTGAAATTTGATCAGCAGAATTTCACAATCAAAACAATCAATGTGAATGGTTCTACACTTAAAGTACATGCCTATGAAGGCATTACTTATGTTGCCAATCCTGTTGATAAAAAATATCAAAGCATCAATATTTATATTCCTGAAGCCTATTTTGAGGGCCAATCCATCAATGGCTATAATGCCCAAAATGCGCCTATTTTTCTGCCAAATCAGGTGGGCGGGTATATGCCAGCAGAACCCGGCACGTTGGAGGAAAGACGCCCACTGATGATGAAAAATCCAAATGGGGCAGCCCCATCGGATTTACCTAAAGGGAAACCACCTGAAGGGATGTCTGGAATGGATCAATCTCAAAAGCAGCAACGTCCCAACACGATTGTCAGTGCTCTAGCGCATGGTTATGTAGTCGCTTCACCTGGAGCACGTGGTCGCACATTGCAAAATGCCCAAGGACAATATACAGGTAAAGCACCGGCTGCAATTGTGGACTTAAAGGCTGCTGTTCGTTATCTCAAGTTGAACGATTCTATAATGCCGGGTGATGCCAACAAGATTATTTCAAATGGTACCAGTGCAGGAGGAGCACTTTCTGTATTACTCGGAGCTACGGGGGATGCTAAAGATTATGAACCGTATCTCAAACAATTAGGGGCTGCTCAAAATAGCGACAAAATATTTGCAAGTTCCGCTTATGCGGCTATTACCAATCTAGAGCATGCAGATGCTGCTTACGAATGGCAATTGGCGAATGTACATCAGTATAAAAAAATTGATATCAGCATGTTGGATTATAAAGTTCAACGCAAAGAGCAAGCAGGGACTTTAACAGCCAATCAAATTCAGGTATCTCAAGATTTAAAACAATTGTTCCCTACGTACTTAAACAGTTTAAAGCTAAAAAATAAGCAAGGGCAATTACTGCAACTTGATGCAAAGGGCAATGGTAGCTTTAAAGACTATATTCAATCGCTGTTGATTCAATCTGCACAGACCGCCTTGGATCAAGGTGAAGATTTAAGCTCGTTGAAGTGGCTTACAATTGAAAATAAAAAAATCGCCAAAATTGACTATGATGCTTATCTGCAATATTTAGGACGACAAAAATTACCACCAGCTTTTGATGCCTTAGATTTATCATCGGGTGAAAATGATGAGTTTGGAACAGCAAGCATCGCTGCGCAACATTTCACGGCATATGCACTGCAACATCGAACTCAAACAGATAGCACGATGGCAGATCCTAAAATTATTGCCATGATGAACCCCATGCACTATATCGGGACTCATCAAGCGAGTACTGCCAAATATTGGCGAATTCGACAGGGCACACTGGATAAGGATACGAGTTTTGCCATTCCAGCAATGCTAGCAACCAGCCTTGCGAATCAAGGCAATTCAGTGGATTTCTCTCTGGCTTGGAATCAACCTCATGGTGGAGACTATGACCTGAATGAGTTATTTAACTGGATAGATCAAATTGCACATCCATCTATGCCATAAATTTTTCTGAACAATTAGATCGTGTTCGCGACTCATTTAGGTGAATGCGATCTTATCTATGCAATCTTTGGACAAAAAAACAGCCTTTAGGACTGCGCTGTCGCATAAAGGCTGATCAAGGGTAAATCTATTTATCTGTGTGTACGCTAGTTATTCAGCTTTATCCATTGCTTTTGCTTGTGCACCACCCGCAACTGAATATGTAATTGGAACTTTACGCGTTGCCAAGAACTGTTCCAGAGTTTCTCCACGGAATGATGCATAGACTTGCGGGTTCGGTACACCCAACACAGCTGCCATTTTCTCTAAAACAAAGAAACTCACACCTCTACGAATCATTTCAATCCATTTTCGTTCACGAATCAGATTTTTCTCTTCATCGTCTAAGCCGCGCTCATTGGCAAGGGCTTCGAAGTCGGTTAAAAATCGTGAACGATGTTGCGGAAGCACCAAATCATGTAAGAAGGCATTAATGCGTAAATTGGCATGGCTCACTGCATGCGTTAGAGGATAAGTCCCTTTAAGCAGTTCAGCCCCTTGTAATTCATAGTCCAAATGCTGACGATACGCCTCAATTTCATCTGGTGTTGCCGCTTCACCTAAATCTTCAAACACTAGCGTGGCAATATTGGTGACCGATGGCGCATAGTTTTGTTTGTGAATCAGTTTGACATTGTCTGATAATGCACCACGCATAATCAGCCACATCACTACTTCCGCACCTTCCCAACCACCTTTTTCAGCAAATTCAGCAATACGCATATTGGCTAATTTTTCAGGTTGTTTTTCTAACAAGTCAAGGAATTCAGCATCCCATTCTTCGTTCAGAAATCCTGCACGTTCGCCGTGTACCTGATGAGAAAGCCCGCCAGTTGCCATGATTGCGACATTTAAATCTTCAGGATAACTTTCAATCGCTTTACGCAAGGTTTTGCCCATTTTCCACATACGCTTGGCACTTGGAATAGGAAATTGCAACACACCGACTTGTAATGGAACAACTTGACCCGACCATGGACCTTGCTCATCACCAAGCATAGAAAGTGGCGATAAAAAACCATGATCGACCGCTTTGCCTTGAAAGAAAGACATATCAAATTCATCTGCAACCAAAGCTTTTGCAATATGTTGTGATAAACCTAAATGTCCATGCGCAGGAGTGACTGCACGCGGACCACCACCTTCATCCGCAGCAACATACAGGTCATCAATACCAAGGGTAAATGCTGAATAATGATCAAAAAAGAATGAGGTGACATGGTCATTGTAAATGGTAAATAAAACATCGATTTTCTTTTCATTTATCCAATTTCGGATGACGTCAAAACCTTCAAAAATAGGTTTCCACGCAGGATCTTGATGTTTACCCGTATCTTTTGCAAAGCCAATGGTGGGAGAATGTGAAGCGCCGATACCGCCAATAATACGTGCCATGAAATTTTCCTTTTTCAGTGCGTCAATCGCAATGCTGTTCCCATCATTTTAATTATTGCTGCTTGGGGAACAACTAGCTAAAATGAGATTTATCGTTCAAAAAAATGAACAATTCAGTTATGAAATGGAATTTAGATGATATCCCCGTGTTTCTTGCCATTATTGAGCGAGGGGGAATTTCTGCCGCTGCGAATACCTTAGGAATGCCTAAATCTACAGTCAGTACAACTCTAACGCGTTTAGAGCAAGATTTGGGTTTACGTTTAATTGATCGTTCTTCACGTAGTTTACGCATTACTGCCGAAGGTGAAGTTTTTTACCGTCAGGCGCAGCAGATCATGGAGCAGGCGCTTGCAACAGATTCTCTTATGGCTGATTTAGGGAGTGTCGCAAAAGGACGTTTGAAAGTCGCTCTTCCACCCGCATTTAGTGAAGAGTTTGTGGCGTCTCATTTATTAGACTTTCACCAGCAACACCCTGAAATTGATTTGGAAATTGTCATCACCAGTCAAGGTGCAGAATTAATCCGTGATCAGGTGGATATTGCCGTTGTGGTGGGAGAGCTTGAAGACAGTGAGTTGGTTTCCTTGCCATTAATTCGGGGGCAATTGATTTGGGTAAGTAGTCCAGAATGGTTAGCTCAAAATAGATTACCTGAATCACTCGATGAATTAAGAACATTGGTTCAGATTTGTGAAAGCCGATATGCATTGCGCCGTTTACCTGTCTATTTCGACAAGGACATCCATTACCTAGACTTATCGTATGGTGTCATACGGGTGAATCATCCACTTATTGTGCGTAGAATGCTCATGTTAGGTGGGGGAATTTCAATGTTGCCGCAGCATTATTGTGTCAAACAACTGGCTGAAAAAAGTCTGATTCAAATTTTACCGCATATCCGCCTTGAACTCGCTAGCTCGCAACTTACAGCAATTTATCCTAGTCGACGTTTAATCTCTCCTCGTATACGGGTTTTTCTAGATTTTTTAACTAAGATTTGTCAAAACTTTACCTCTTCTGGGAAATATTCTACTTAGATCTTTATTTGCAACAGAGCCTAATTTAAAGCTTATTTTCAATGTCTAGGATACTGGGAGCAGTCTAAGAGTATGAAAAAGCCTATTTCAATCGGGCTATGTGTGTCTAAATTTTTGGTGGCTATTCAATTAACGGCATTATGAAGGTCTATTTTTATACTATTCACATAGAAATGTTTCTCCAGCTTTGAAGATGGTTATAGATACGCTCAAAATTGAAGGTTCAAACACAAACTTTTCAGAGTGAAATAGAAATCACTTAAGTCATTGAATAGTGGTCAGGGAATGGAAAAGATGAAGTTATTGTTAGGTATAAATTATTTAACATAATCTCTATTATTCAAAATGCGGCGGTAAGCCCAAAATAGAAATGTCCGGTTGATCCTAGACAGTGTTGTTGCCAGCCAATCCCTCTAAATCCTTAAAATATTTCTGTTCAAAAGCTTCTGGGCTTAATCAACCATTTCTCCAAAGTAAAAATGTCCGCTTTTAGAATATGCGCATTTGCAATTTTCTTAGCAGACGGTTTGATGTGTTGGATAAAGAAGTTAAATAATTGTCGGCCTTACAAGACATTGTAATTCCTTGCAATTAATAGTGATCAGTATCTCAAGTTTTATCCAGTCCATGATGTTGATGTGCATCATAGACCAGACATTTTTATTGGTGAGAATACAGACACTTTAAATGGGTTCTAATAGTGTGTGTTATTCCCAAGTAGAAATGTCCTACCTAATAACTAAATAGAAATGTCCTATACAGGCATTTCCAAGTCAAGCACAGGATTTAGATTTCGCTGTTGAATAGCTGTCTTCTGTGCACGTCTACTTGGCTCTTTTGAGAACGATTCCGTTGGTTATGCTGTTCCAATTCTTCATGCTGCTGTTGAATATGTGCCAGCACGGAACCCAAACGTTTATTCTCAACAATCTCTCGCTGGTTAAGCTGACTTAATTTATCGAAGATGCTATAGGTGATCTTTCTCCCTTGATATTCAATGGCTACAGTCCCATCTGGATATTCTAGGAACTCAATATATTTGCCGATCAGCTTTTGATTTTCTTCTGTACTTTCCAGTATATATACGCATTTATCATACGTAATGGTCAGGCTGTTGGTGACTCTACGTGGCTCACGCCAAGTAAAAATATCATCTAATTCCTCAGGGGTTTCAGTGACACTCCGGTGTAGATCCTTGGGATTAAAGGCTATTGTTAGCGGCAGTGTAAAAATGACCCCCTAATGGCATTTAAAAACTGACCCCCTTGGTTAATATAGCGGTCATTTTGGACTGCTCAACATGTTAACTTTGGAGCAAGCAGTGACAATCCAAATACTTCATCAGCAAGGTAAATCTATTAAAGCCATTACTCGTGAACTGGGGGTGTCCAGAAATACCGTACGTAAATATTTACGGCAAAACACCACACCTCAGTATCAGCGTATACAGCCTAGAATAAGTATCCTTGACCCATATAAACCCTATTTACTCCAACGTGTAAACGCAGCTCATCCTGAATGGATTCCTGCTGTTGTGCTCTACCAGGAAATTTTAGGGTTGGGATATCCAGGAAAGATCAGGATCTTGAGGGAATATCTTGCAACATTAAAACCAGTTGCTAAACCGGAACCGATCATTCGTTTTGAAACCCAACCTGGCCAACAAATGCAGGTAGATTTCACGACAATTCGACGCAACAACACGACTTTAAAAGCCTTTGTCGCAACATTAGGCTATTCCAGAGCGACTTTCGTGAAATTTTATGATCATGAACGTACCGATGCATGGATCGATGGTCTAGAAAATGCATTTCAGTTCTTTGCAGGAGTACCTCAAGAAATCCTGTTTGATAACGCTAAAACGATCATGATTGAACGGGATGCCTATCAGGAGGGGCAGCATAAATGGAATCCCAAACTGCTCGACTGCGTCAAGAAATACAGCTTTCGTCCTCGCGTATGTAAGCCCTACCGTGCACAGACCAAAGGCAAAGTTGAACGCTTTAATGGATACCTCAAATCAAGCTTTATTGTGCCATTGAAAGCAAGCCTGAAGACTTCGGGTTTACTGTTAGATGTTGATGTCGCCAATGCCCACATTGGCCGGTGGCTGCATGAAACCGCCAATCAGCGGATTCATGCCACCACGCAAGAAAAACCGGCTGTTCGACTGCAACAGGAGCAGCAAAAATTTACGCCATTACCGCAATCAGATACAGGTTCTGGCACTGTACCTGTTGCAGTAGCACAGCATGTCATGCCCTACGAGGGTTTGCAGCATCCCTTATCTGTATATGACCAGTTGCTGGGAGTTTCCTGATGAATCTGCAATACGACCGTATAGAGCAGCTTTGCCAAAAGCTCAATCTGCCTGCCATCGCATCACAATGGTCACATCATGCACAACAAACATTAGGTCAGGATGGAAGTTATGCCGACTTTGTTGAAGCGATCTTGACGCATGAATATGCTGCCAGGCAACAGCGCAGTCAGCAGGTACTGATGAAACTCTCAGGCCTGCCTCAAATCAAAACGCTGGAAGGTTACGATTTTAATTATGCACTGGGTGCTCCCAAATCACAGGTGGTCGAGTTGTTCAACCTGAGCTTTATCCCGAGAGCAGAAAATGTGGTGTTTCTGGGGGCTAGCGGAGTAGGAAAAACGCACTTATCTATGGCATTAGGCTATAAGGCCATCATGAACAACATTAAGATCAAGTTCATTACCGCAGCGGATTTAATGCTGCAACTGAGTACAGCCTATCAGCAAGGTAAACTGAAAACCTATATGCAACGTGCGGTACTAGGACCAAAGTTACTGATTATCGATGAAATTGGTTATTTACCGTTTGGACGTGAAGAAGCGAATCTGTTCTTTAATGTGATTGCCAAGCGTTATGAAAAAGGCAGTACGATATTGACGAGTAACTTACCCTTTAGCCAGTGGTCCAAATCCTTTGCAGATGATGTCACGTTGACCGCTGCGATGTTAGATCGGTTATTGCATCACTGTCATGTGGTACAAATATCGGGTGAGAGTTATCGTTTGAAGGATAAAAAAAGAATAGGGATTCAGCCTCAGGTTGAAACTTAATACGAGATCAAAGGGGTCAATTTTAGAATGCCGTTGACACCGTCACTGGTTTTATCAAACCGTTCTACCACATAGGTTTCTAAATTTTCGGACAAGTATGTTTTGGGTGGCTCAAGTCCACAATGCTGCGCCGCTTGCATACAGACAAACTCATTGACGGTAAGCAATGGAAATTCAGCATCAAAGGACTTTACAATCAAATCCCTCTGATGAACTGTTCTATCTGTTTGAACAGTATTCGCATTCGGAATGCTCACTTTGGGTTGCATCCCAGCCAATGAAGTCCTGAGATAGTATTTATCTAAAAGTTGTGGGAAAAGGGGCTCTTTACTACGGTAGGATAGAATGTCACTTAAGTTCAAAGATTCAGTTTCTGGTAAATTTAACTTACTTTGATAAGAAAGTATTCCAACGCCTTGATCACCTTGTAGTGCCAATAAGTAGATGTCATTGACTTTAGCGTATCTGGTTAGCTTTTCAATAATCAACCGTCGATTAAAGCCTTCTGGTAAGTTCTGAGCAAAGATTGGATGTAATGCACTAGAAGAATAACCATCTATGCCTCGTTGAGTCATGGTGAGTGACACATGTCGTGTTTCTTGTGTCGGCTGATAGTGATGAGTGGAACCATAGGTCAATACGCCTAATTCAGTTTGATTGGCACGCACCATGATATTGGTGATTTTGGCAGGAAGATTGGTTTGAATATTCATTCATCCTCCTCAGCAAACATATCTTCAATCTCATCCCAATGAGGCAGCAAATGTCGCTTTGGCGATACATCAAACTGTAGACCGACTGCATCAAGTACACGTTCAAAGATGTCAAAAGAACCTGTAAATCTCCCATTCTCGATCTCAGAGATTGTAGTTTTATTGATTCGAATCAATTCGGATAGTTTTTGCTGTGTATAGCGGCTTTGTTGCACAAACCTACCGATAAAGCCTTATTCCGCAATATAATTCGCAAATGAATAAGCCTACACCTAAAATTTATCGTACAAGCAATTGGTCATCCTACAATCGTGCTCTGATAAATCGAGGAAATCTCTCAATTTGGTTTGATCCCAAAACTCAATGGTATGCTCAACCCAAAGGCAAACATGGACGAAATCAAACTTATTCTGACACAGCGATTCAATGCTGTCTGATGATCAAATCCCTATTTCGATTGTCTTTACGTATGGTCACTGGCTTTGTTCAAAGTCTCATTCATCTCTGCAGATTAGATTGGACAGCCCCAGATTATTCCACTCTCTGTAGAAGACAAAAGTATCTTGATATTGCAATTAACTATCAAAAAAACAGTAATGGTCTCCACCTACTCGTCGATTCTACTGGTTTAAAGTTTCTAGGTGAAGGTGAATGGAAACGAAAGAAACATCAGCCTGAATATCGCCGCCAATGGCATAAATTACATATTGGTATCGATGCTGAAACCCTTCAAATACGGGCAGTTCAGCTCAGCACTAACAATGTGAGTGATTCGCAGGTACTTGGTGATTTACTTGATCAGATTCCACAAGATGAGCAGATTGACTCCGTATATACCGATGGGGCTTATGACACAAAACAATGCCGTCAAGTAATTTCGGATCGGCAAGCACATGCAGTGATTCCACCTAGGAAAAATGCAAAGCCTTGGAAAGATACAAAGATTTGCTCGTTAGAGCGAAATGAGCTGCTTCGAACAGTTAAGCATTTAGGAAGAAGCATTTGGAAAAAATGGTCAGGTTATCACCGGCGAAGTTTGGTTGAAACTAAGATGCATTGCATCAAATTATTAGGGGATAAACTCAGTGCGAGAAACTTTCAAAGCCAAGTCAATGAAATACATACACGTGTGGCAATCTTAAATAAGTTTACGGAATTAGGCCGACCTCAAACCCGAATTGTAACTTAAATTTGGATCTTTTAGGGGAGCTCTATCTTTCAAGCCTTTGTGCAACAAAGCCGTTGAGAAGGAATACGACCAAATAACTTCTTATATTCCCGACCAAAGTGGCTGCTATGAGAAAAACCATATTGATGCGCTAAGTCAGTGATTAACGACTTGCTTCTTTGTTGGTGAATAAGACGGTCTGCGGCATTTAAACGGATTGCACGAATATATTTATTGGGTGACATGCCTGTGGTTTTTTCAAAGGCATAGTGCAGCGAACGATGTGGAATTTGCAGTTCCTGACATAGTTCTAATACCGTTAAATGATGGTCACTTTCCAACACTCTTTCATACACATATTGCACGATATGGTGGTGGTTACTGCCCAAATCTTTGATGGTTAAAATATCGTCATCACATTCAAAATAATGTAGCACCAGATCGGTAATTTCATCCTGAAGGTGTTGTTGTGTTTGCAAGGTTGGTAAGGTATGCATTGTCGTGTACTGATTTAATAAGTGAATACATTTCTCACTGAGTCGTTTCGAGATCTGAGCGTTCCATACAATGCCGCAACCGAAGCGTTTTTTTAGAATTTTTTCCATATCTTGATGAATTAAGCGCTTTTCTAAAATAGATTGATCTAAAGAAATCACAATATAGTCGGTATTGGGGGGAGTGCAGAAGAAAAACTCATGTTCAGAGGGCAGTAATGTCGCACCATTAGCACATAAGGTATGGGTAGGCAGATGGCTTTTTTCAGGAATCAGATGGATTGGAATCAGAATATTAATCGTATTGAGGGGTGTTTTGGTGCATTGTGCTACACGACAGTTCATTTGTTCACGAAAGATACGTACGCCATAAAAATTTAAGTCTTGTAAACGACTTTGAAAAACCAACTCTGAAAGCTGATTATACTCTTGCTCCCAAAAATCGAGCGCTTTAGCATGATAAATGATGTCATCAAATGGTTGATCCTTGATGTACATGGTTGCGCTCCAGTCTTTGCACTATCCTTATGCAAATCTGAGCAAATTTTGTACCAATATGGTGTGGGACTGAATAACTTTTTACGATGATCAGCATTGATTAAACCGAATGACATGTTCATCGCTCATGCCATGACTGCCTGTGTTTTTATGAGGGGGTTGATAGGTATGTTGCTGTGTTCTATCACATAGTCAATTGCTCGATTTAAAAGCGCTTGCCCTGCATGATATTGCTCGGGTGGAACATTTAATGTTTTTGCGACAGGTTCGACAAAAGGCCCTTGGTATTTGGCAAGATCTTCATGCAGTGAGTCAAAGAACATCTGTAAGGTGGTCATCGTCACTTCAGGGTGAAATTGGAAGCCAATCACATGTTTGTGATATTGGAAGATTTGATTTTGGCATACCTCATTTTGGGCAAGATGAATGGCATGTTCAGGAAGAGTAAATGTTTCGGAATGCCATTCTAAGACGGTGAAGGTTGGTGGAATGGTAAAGCAGTCTGATTGTTGCGGTGAGGTTGCATACACTTCACGCCAGCCACGTTCTTTTTCTGGGTTGATTTTGACTGTTGCACCGAGTGATTTTGCAATCAGTTGTGCGCCCAGACATAAACCAATAACGGGTTTTCCTGCATCAATGTAGCGCTTAATCCATGCGATTTCTGTACGTAACCATGGAAAACTATCGTCATCATTGACACTCATTGTTCCCCCCATAACAATGAGCAAATCAACGTCTTCAAGATCGGGCAGAGCACCGAGCTCAAGCGCAGTATTTGGAGGAAGTGCATAAAAGGCTGTGGTTGTGATTTTGGCGCGGTAGTGTTGAATTAAATATTCCTCACAGCTTCCTAAGTCTTCACCTTCAATATGTTGGAAATAGTGTACGTTAAGTGTTTGCATCAAGATAACCTTATATCGTTTGACGTTGATATCAGCTAAATTAAGCTGTAAATACCTGCGGTAATATCACAAATTGGCAGATTGCATGATCAAAGAATATGAGCAAATGACATCATCAAAATACCGCCTGATGGATGATTGAACTCAGGCGGTTAAACGGTTTAATTGTTGTAGGCATTTTCATTGTAATGGGCAATGTCGAGTCCCATTTCTTCATCACTATCGCTGGCACGTAAGCCAATGGTTTTATCCAGTATTTTTAGAATAAGCCAACTGATACTGGTGCAATAGATAATGGTAAAGATCACACTTAAGAACTGTGCCCAAAGTTGTTTGGCCATATTGAAATCTGCAACATTACCGCCCAAATCTGGAGAAGCAAAAATGCCGGTGAGCATGGCACCCACAATGCCTCCAATACCATGTAAACCAAATACATCGACACTATCATCATAACCAAATTTGTGTTTGATGGTGGTCACAGCGTAATAGCAACAAATTGCGGTAATGAAACCGATGCAAATTGCACCCATTGCCCCTACAAAGGCACAGGCAGGGGTAATACCAACCAATCCCGCCAATGCCCCAGATGCGGCACCCAATGCACTGGGCTTTTTACGATGCAACATTTCGACGACGACCCAACCCATAATGCCTGCACAAGCAGCAACTTGCGTACAGAACATGATGGTGCCGACATTTTCATTGACCGTTAAACCTGAACCAATGTTAAAGCCAAACCAGCACACCCATAAAATGCCTGCACCTGTTAATGCCAGTGTGACATTGTGTGGTGGCATGGCGACTTTTAGGTAGCCCTTGCGTTTACCGACCATAATTGAGGCAACCAGTGCCGCAAGTCCTGCATTCATGTGAACGGCAGTTCCCCCTGCAAAATCTAGTGCGCCCCAATTGTGCATTAAGGCACCCGGCCCACCCCAGACCATGTGAAACATTGGAATAAAGCAGAACGTAAACCAAATAATTAAAAACAGCAGGCTGGCGGAAAATTTCATCCGTTCGGCAAATCCACCAATGACAATTGCAGGGGTAATGATGGCAAAGGTCATGAGGAAAAAGATCAGTACACCATCGGGAATGGCCAGTTCGTTGACGTGTGCAAGATTAATCCCATTTAAAAAGATCTTATCGAACGTACCAATAAAGCTATGTAAATTATATTTGCCTTCAACCATTCCTGTGGTATCTACAGCAAGGCTATAGCCGTAGACCACCCATAAAACACCAATAAATCCTGCGCTAATGAACATTTGTGCAAAAATAGACAGTACATTTTTACTGCGGATAAATCCACCGTAAAACATTGCCAGTCCGGGAATGCACATCAGCATGACAAACATTCCTGCAACCATGACCCATACAGTATTTCCTTTATCAAGGGTTGTGTTAGCTGCATCTGCTTGTGTTAAGAAGAGCAAACTTATAATGCATATAGCTGCTCTAAAGCATTGACCAAGTTTATTCATGCAACCTCCTTATTGAGTGGTGATGAAGATCGAAATTGAAAAAATGTATGGCGTCTTTTGAGGTCCATAGACAGAAAGAGAAGGCTGGCCATACATAAAATGAGTCCACCGATCATCTGATCATGTTGCTCGGAAAGTTGAGGCATCAGTTGTGCAAATGTTTGCATGTGTTCATGGTGCAGCAGTGCTTCTGGCATGGCATAGAGTGGTGGCAGCAACATGAGTGCCAGACCAATCAAGGCTTGGGGGAGCAGCATCAGCAGATTGAAGTTTTGGTAATTCAAACCTGCAATATTTTTATAATGGTTAAAGGTTTGCATGGTTTGACACAACAAAATACCGGTTAATGCCATTCCCCATTTCATTGCGCTATACAGCAATGCATCTTGCATTAAACGTAAATGTAAGGCAGGTAAAATCCACATGAAACTCATCAGGTTGAATGCCACAATACTGAAAATGAGTAAACGAGTAGTTGTGGCAGACGGCTGACTTGGATAAGTCGTTGCATTTGGGGGCAAGGTCACCAATAAGACAAAGGGAATGAGATGATGAATCAAACTACTTTGTAAACAATGCAACCAAACTGAATGACGTGCGATGCTATCGGTCAGTGGATGCATGCTGATTAAAAATAACAGTGCCGTGAGGGAAAGAATGAACGGATGCTGCTGCCATTTTTGTCGTTTTAAAATGAAAAAAACAATGAACAATACAATCAAGACCAGATCAATGCTGTTAGACAGTGTCCAAAAACTTGTACTGAGATCGACATGATGCGGATCAAGTTGATGTGATTGTGCAACATGAATTTGTTGCTCCATCATCATATGGTCATTTGTCATTTCTGAATGATTCATAGCACCTCCTAAAAACGGTAACGCGTGTGATCATTACCGTTTTGCTGGTTATGGTTTAGGTGTTTTTATGACAGCAATGCGATGCACCATCTTGGACACTGGCATGGTCTTTACCCGCTGGTAAATCCATCGCAGGGTTTAATTCGAAGAAATTATTAGGCTGTAATTTAAAGCCGACATACTGCACAGGCATGACTGGGAAATCTTCTGGTTTACAGATATGGGTATGCCCAAAGGTATGCCAAACAACAAGATCGGTGTTTTCAATCGGGCGGTTTTGTTGTACCCATACTGGCAAGCCATCGCCATAGTTTTGGTTTGGATATTCGCCAGAACCATAGCGTTCTTTTTCTGCATAAGGTGTCACCCAAAGGTGTTTTTGAGCGAAACCAGCACGGCGACCAATGGAGCTATTTGGATGAGCCAAAATAATCGGGTTGTGCTCAGCAACTAATTTATAACCGGGATGATTGCCGACATGGTTTTTGACATTTGGGTTAATGATTTTCCAGAAACGTCCGGTTGCACCATTGGCTTCTCGGCAGGCTTCCAATTCGTTTTTAAATGTTTGGCTGACTGTTTTAAACAGATTGCCACGAACATTATGTTCATCCATAGGTAAAGGCAATGCTTCAGTTTCAGTCACTGAGTTATGATCACCATCGACTTGCATGTGTAAACGTGCGCTAAAGAAGTGTTGGTGAGTTGGGCCATAAATCTCTGGGGTGACTTTGCCGCCGTTTGGTGTTTGTCCCGGTGTAATGGCAGAGGTTTGAATAATCCCGGTTAATTTTGCTTCGAGTTGAATGGTGCCATCTTGATATAAATACCAATAGAAACCATAGTCATAATTGGCAACGGTACAGAAGAAACTAATCACTAAGCGACGTGAGCGACGGACTTCAAATACACCTGTACGGAACTCATAGTGTTTCCACATGGTGCCGTAATCTTCTTCGTGCATACAAATGGCATTTTTCATGACAAAGGTGTTGCCGAAATCGTCACAGCTTGGAATATCAAAATAACGAATGGCACCTAAACAGTCACAGCCCAATTCCAGTTGGTTGGCAAGACGGCCCAAACCATATTCACCACCATCAAATGCACATTTCCAGTAATGGTTGGCAACGTCATCTGAATACGGTACGCCCATATCGGTCACACTGGCACGGTAGATAATGGGACGGACTTTGCCTTTGTCATTATAGCCCAATTGATGGATGACCAAGCCTTCACGTGGGGTAAAGCCAACACGGAACTCCCAGTTCTGCCAAGACACTTTCCAGTTGTCATCCACGGTGAAACTGACACCTTCGGGTTGCACAATATGTAAGGGTTTTAAATCTTGACGCGGTTGACCTAAAGATGGGGTGTCGTAATTGAGTTCGGCTTGTGGAATCGGTATGTGTGTACCATCATCAATTAGTTCAATCACTTTGCGTTCATTGATATCTACAATAGCAACCAAGCCTTCGAGTGGATGTGCATAGCCATTGTCCGTCAGTTTCTTACGGTAAAATGCCACACCACGCATTAAGCGACGACCTTTGTATTTTTCATCATCGCCCCAGTGCCCAAACGACCACGGATCAATCTGGATATTTTGAATATCTTCATCGGTTAAGCCACGTTTTTTAACTGCAGCAATCCAGTAAGAGTCTTCTTGTACAATTTTAACCAGATCATCAAATTCCTCGATCATTAACGGGGCTTGACCATTCTTGTCGGTATCGAGTTGTTCCCAACTGCAAATGCTTTGTGTCTCTAAATTCACAATCGCTTCAAAGGTATCGCCTGTACTTTTATCTAAAATGACGGCAAAGGCTTCGCGTGGGCAAGCGGTGCCAGATTGTTCAAAGGCTGCAATGGCTTGTTTGGATGGCTCATTGAGTTGTAAAAGCGGAAAACGATGATATTTGCCTAAGTTTTTTTGAATTTTCAAAATGCTACTAGCAAGCGTGAGTTCGGCTTCAGTGAGTAAATCCAATGGATGTTTGGCAGGTGTGCTCATGGCAAAATGTCCTTTTAACAAATTGAAGATGACGGTAAGACACAACAGGTTGGGCTGTATCCATGACATTGCTTAAATTCAAAATAAGGACGAATGCAAAATGCGAATATCACAAAATGGCAAGAATGATAGCGCAATTTTTTTTGCCATTCTGTGATAGATGCAGAGGGCTAAAACGCTTTATAACCCAAAGAAAGTCAATGGATTTCAAGGAAAAAAATATGGGTAACAACCTTATTCAAGCTTATGCTGCCATGCACGCTTCACAAGAATTAGTCCCTTACCAATTTGATGCGGGGGAATTATTAGCACATGAAGTTGAAATACAGGTTGAATATTGTGGGCTATGCCACTCTGATATTTCGATCATTCAGGATGATTGGCATGTATCACAATATCCTGTTATTGCTGGGCATGAGGTGATTGGTCGGGTCGTGCGCTTAGGTTCTCTGGCAAAAGGTGTGGAGATTGGGCAACGTGTTGGTTTAGGTTGGACGGCTGAAACTTGTGAGCACTGCATGTCGTGTTTGCAGGGGGAGCGTGTATTTTGTCGTGATTTAAAACCGACGATTGTTGGGCATGCTGGTGGGTTTGCAAATAAGGTACGTGCTGCATGGCAATGGGTGATTCCTTTACCTGAACAACTTGATCCAGTGAGTGCAGGGCCCTTACTTTGTGGTGGGGTCACTGTATTTCACCCTTTGATACAACATAAAATTCAGGCAATACATCGTGTCGGTGTGATTGGTATTGGGGGGTTAGGTCATATTGCTTTAAAATTATTAAAAGCATGGGGATGTGAGATCACGGCTTTTAGTTCAAATCTGAATAAGTCCTCAGACCTTATACAATTGGGGGCAGATCGAGTGATGAATTCGCTAGATTATGATTCCATGCGTACACATCATGGGCAATTTGATCTCATTTTAAGTACCGTGAATATTGGTTTAGACTGGAATGAATATTTAGCGTTGCTGGCACCACATGGCGCTTTTCATTTTGTGGGTGCAGTTATGATGCCAGCTTCAATTGAACCTGCGACATTAATTGCCAAAGCTGTTCAGGTGACGGGTTCAGATACGGGTACACCGGCCACTTTACAACAATTGTTAGCATTTGCCAGTCGATGTCAAATTCAACCACAAGTTGAGGTTTTTCCAATGTCACAGATTAATCAGGCAATCAAACGCTTGAAATCTGGTGAAGTACGCTATCGAATTGTATTAGAGGCAGATTTTTAATTGTTCTCCAGCCCGTAAAATAACCTTAATATTGATTTCCCCTGCTACAACAAATTTTACGTCAGTAGCTTATACACCTTCAATTTAGATGGGCTTTGTTGCACAAACCTATCTCTAAAGGCTTATTCCACAATATAATTCTCAAATGAATAAGCCCACACCTAAAATCTATCGTACAACCAATTGGTCTTCTTATAACAGTGCATTAATAAATCGAGGAAATCTCTCAATTTGGTTTGATCCCAAGACTCAATGGTACGCTCAACCCAAAGGTAAACATGGTCGAAATCAAACTTATTCAGATACAGCCATCCAATGCTGTTTAATGATCAAATCCTTATTTCGTCTTTCTTTACGCATGGTCACTGGCTTTGTGCAAAGTCTCATTCATCTTTGTAGATTAGATTGGACAGCACCAGACTATTCCACCATCTGCAGAAGACAAAAGCATATTGATATTGCAATTAACTATCAAAAAAGCAGTAATGGTCTCCAGCTACTCGTCGATTCTACTGGCTTAAAGTTTCTAGGCGAAGGTGAATGGAAGCGTAAGAAACACCAACCTGAATATCGTCGCCAATGGCGTAAACTTCATATTGGTATAGATGCTGAAACCCTTCAAATACGCGCTATTCAACTCACTACAAATAATGTGAGTGATTCACAAGTGCTTGGTGATTTACTCGATCAGATTCCACAAGATGAGCAGATTGACTCTGTCTATACTGATGGGGCTTATGACACCAAGCAATGCCGTCAAGTAATTGCAGACCGACAAGCACATGCGGTGATTCCGCCAAGAAAAAATGCGAAACCTTGGAAAGATACAAAGACCAGCTCGCTAGAGCGAAATGAATTACTTCGAACAGTTAAACGTTTAGGAAGAACAATATGGAAAAATTGGTCAGGCTATCATCGCAGAAGTCTGATAGAAACCAAGATGCATTGCATCAAATTATTAGGCGATAAACTCCGTGCGAGAAACTTTCAAAGCCAAGTCAATGAGATTCATGCACGTGTGGCCGTATTAAATAAATTTACAGATTTAGGCCGACCTCACACCCAAGTTGCCACTTAAATTTAGATAACTTGGAAGAAGTTTAGCTTTTGAATGTTTGTGCAACAAAGCCAGCTAAAAGTGTCAACACACCCTAATTAAAAAAGTTGTAATTATACTTACCTCATGCAGATTTAAAGCAAATAATAACTTTTAATCCTTGCAAATATTCTGATGAATCAAGTTGCATTGAAGCATTAATTGACTCTACAGCTGACTGAACTATCGATAATCCCAATCCACTTCCAAAGGCTTGATTTTGAGTTTCACGTAGTCTAACAAAACGTTGTAATACATCCTCATGCCTATCTTCTGGGATGCCTGGTCCACTATCGTGGATTTCCATATTCACATTGTGCCCCTTACTCGAAATAATAATCCATACCTGACCTAATTTTGGACTATATTTCACGGCATTATCGAGGAGATTAATAAGGATACTCTCTAAAGATGACTGAATAGCAAGTATTCGTATATTCTCGCACTAAGAGTCTAACTTCACTTGGATATCTACACATTTATAACGTGCATTTACAAGAACTTGGGAAACACACTGACGTACATAATCAATTAAGATTAGCTGTTGCAAAGTTTCATTTTGTGGGATTTCTTGATGAGCTAATGACATTAGTTGACCTACTAAATGTGTCATACGCTTTAAGCTCAAATTTAGATCAAGAATATTTTCATTATATATAGCAGTATTCGGTTTTGATTTGATCAATAGTTCTGTTTGAAGGCTCAAAGCAGTTAAAGGCGTTCTCAACTCATGAGCTGCGTTGGCAATAAAAATATGCTGTTGTTTTTGTGCCACTTCTATCCGTGAAAATAAGGAATTAAGCTCATTTATAGCTGGCTGAATTTCAATAGGTAATTCATTTATTTTGATTTCTGATAAATCATCATAATCACGTTGTGCAAATGCCATTCTTAATTGTTCTAATGGCCTTAAATGAAAACGAATGAGCCAGTAAATAACAAAAATACTAAGAGGCATCAAAATCATATAAGGAATTAGCATATTAAAGGCCAATTCTTGTGCCAAATTTTTACGCACAATGATAGGCTGGCTAATTTGGATTTGTTTTGTCGGCATTGGTAGAACGTAAATTTTTATAATGCCACGTGATGAATCTTTAGTTACAAACTGAGGCTGTTCAACTTTATTAATAATATAATCATATTGTTGACTAATAAGAGGAAGGGATTTGATATCTGTAATATCTATAAATGTGTCCCGCTCACCGTATCTCTTATTGTGATCAAAAACTGATTTAACATTCGTTCGCTCTTCCTTAGACAAAAAATTAGCCATCTCAATCATTTGTTCATCAATAATTTCCTCTGACTCTTCCAGTGCAATATTGTAAGCAGCAATTGCAATTAATATCAGCAATATTAAGCTAAGCACGGTTACACTCAAAATCATTCGAAAACTGAGAGCTTGACTTTTATAGCAATGAATTAATTTATCTATTTGAATAAATTTCATTTAATAATCAGACTCTATACAG
>NZ_BKFU01000062.1:0-18955 GCF_008980265.1 Acinetobacter sp. TUM15064
CGGATGAATATATCTCAGAAATCACTCAACGTTTGAATCATCGCCCAAGAAAAAGACTCAGCTTTAAAAGTCCGAGTCAGGTATTATGGCAACAACATGGTGTTGCACTTCAAATGCTAATCTAAGAGTGATCAATTAACGCATTTTCGCAAGGAAACGACCTACACGGGTAATGGCTTCACGTAGTTCATTTTCAGCAGGGAGGAATACCACACGGAAATGATCTGGTGTAGGCCAGTTAAAGCCTGTGCCTTGAACCAGAAGTACTTTTTCCGCACGAAGTAGATCAAGCATCAGTTTTTCATCATCTTGAACTGGATAGATTTCTGGGTCCAATTTCGGGAAGCAATACATCGCGCCTTCAGGTTTAACACAAGATACGCCAGGAATGTCATTCAACATTTGCCAAGCAATATTACGCTGTTCGTACAAACGACCGCCTGGGCGAATTAAATCATTGATTGATTGGTAACCGCCTAAAGCTGTTTGGATCGCATACTGTGCTTGGTGGTTGGCACACAAGCGCATAGAAGCGAGCATGTCTAAACCTTCAATATAGTCGACCGCACGAGACTTATCACCTGTGATTGCCATCCAGCCTGAGCGGTAACCCGCAATACGGTATGCTTTAGATAAACCATTGAATGAAATACAGAGTTGGTCACCCGCTAACGCTGCTACAGAAACATGCTCAATACCGTCATAAACGATTTTGTCGTAAATTTCATCTGCAAACAAAATTAAATCATGCTTTTTAGCTAATGCAACGATTTGCTCAAGCACATGACGTGGATAAACTGCACCTGTTGGATTGTTTGGATTAATAATCACGATACCACGGGTGCGTGGTGTGATTTTACTCTCCATATCTATAATATCGGGATACCAGAAGTTTTCTTCATCACATTTATAGTGAATCGCTGTACCGCCTGATAAATTCACAGCAGCCGTCCAAAGCGGATAATCTGGCATCGGGACGAGCATCTCGTCACCATCATCTAACAAGCCTTGCATTGCCATCACGATCAATTCAGAGACACCATTGCCGATATACACGTCATTAACGTGCATATCTAAAATGCCTTTTTGTTGATAGTACTGACAGATGGCTTTACGCGCAGGGAAAATCCCTTTTGAGTCGGTATAACCTACTGCATTTGGCAGGTTTAAAGCCACATCGTTAATAATTTCTTGAGGTGCTTCAAAGCCAAACGGTGCAGGGTTGCCAATATTGAGTTTGATAATTTTATGACCAGCTTCTTCCATTTCATTGGCCGCTCGTAACACTGGTCCACGAATGTCGTAGCATACATGCTCAAGCTTAGACGATTTTTTTATTTCGCGTGGGGTTTGGAGAGTGTTCGGCATTTTGATGTTCTCGGAAAGAGTGGAGGTCACTTTTGCATAACGATATAAATAACTTTTAAATGTTTCTGTTGTTACTAGGTCTAGATGATGTTCATCTCTAAGTAAAGCAACAATTTTTTCATGCGTAAATCCTACCTGTTGATATTGTTTAATCACAGGCAGTAGATGTTTAAAAATAACGCTCTTTTTTTGCGACATTTTTTAATCCTAAGCAAGAATGCCTATAAGAGTAACATTAAAATTGCTTCCAAAAAAGCATTTAAGAAATAAAATTGCTCACCATGTTTTTAAATTTGCTTACTTTTTGCTTTTATTGGGATTATAGGTCTTTTGTAAATTGTGAATTAAACACTAGAAATTTTAAGATGAATCACGTAAATATGGGATTATCCTATTTTAAATAGCAAGATAGAAAGGGACCTAATCATGGGAAAGCTCAGTAAAACAGACCGAGAATGGCAAAGAGAGTTATCACCAGAGGAATTTCGCATTACGCGACAAAAGGGGACGGAGCCAGCTTTTACAGGTAAATATTGGAATACTAAACAAGCAGGGACTTACGTATGTCGCTGCTGTGGGACACCTTTATTTATTTCTGAAAATAAATATGACAGCGGTTGCGGATGGCCAAGTTTTTATAAGCCCGTAAATACAGCTGTTATAGAAGAGCATCAGGATACTTCACATGGCATGGTGCGTACTGAGATTGTATGTCATCACTGTGATGCTCATTTAGGCCATGTTTTTACAGATGGACCTGAGCCTACAGGTTTACGTTACTGTGTAAACTCGGCTTCATTAGAACTAGAAACACAAGAAAAAAGTGATGAGGATACTTATCCATGACAAACATTTATCAGTTTGAAGCGGAATTGTTAGATGGGAAAAATAAATCTTTTGCTGACTATGAAGGCAAAGTCCTGCTCATAGTTAATACAGCCAGTAAATGTGGCTTTACTCCACAATTTGCAGGTTTAGAAAAAATATATGAACAATACAAGGCACAAGGTTTTGAAGTTTTGGGCTTTCCTTGTAACCAATTTGGGGGGCAAGATCCGGGAAGTAATGAGCAAATAGGCGCATACTGTCAAAAGAACTATGGAGTTAGTTTCCCTATGTTTTCCAAAGTCGATGTGAAAGGCCCTGAGGCTCACGCCATCTTTCGTTATTTAACTAATAATAGTAAAGGTATTTTAGGTAGTGGGATTAAATGGAATTTTACCAAGTTCTTAATTGGAAAAGATGGCAAAGTGATCAATCGTTATGCACCAACCACTAAACCTGAAGCAATTCAAGATGATATTGAAAAAGCACTGCAAGCTTAAATTTTTTTGGACTGGTTGTGAATAGTCAGTTTCAGCCTGATGGTGTAGAGTTTTGGAGTGATTCATGCATGCCTTATGTGGAAACACGTAGGGCATGTGAAAGTCGTGCCTGTTATAAGTCGCATAGCCATTCCACTTTTTCGATTGGGGCTGTAGATGAGGGGCGAAGTATATTTAGTAGTGCCTTTGCGGGAACACAAGCTATAGAAGTGGGTACGTTGGTCTTGATTCCAGAACATGTGGAGCATGCTTGTAATCCAGTGGAAGGACAAGCATGGAGTTATCAAATGATGCATTTAGATGCATCTTGGCTGAAACAACTTCTATATGAAACAGAGCAAGATTATTTAGGAATACCTAAATTTAAACCGAAAATCTATAAAGATGCCAACATGTATCAAGATTTCAGTCGGTTGAACAATCAGCTATTTAGCCCTAGATTGTCCTATTGGGAAAAAGAACAGACTTTAATTACGACGCTCGCTGAGTTGTTATTACCTCAAATTGCACTTGAGCAAATTGTAGTTAGTTCCTATGCACAAGAAGAATTGAGTTATCTTTTGACGATGATCCAGCAAGAAGAAGCGTTTTTATCTTTAGAAGAAATGTCAAAAGCAATACAATTAAGTCGCTATGCCATTATTCGGCTTTTCAAAGCATCGTTAGGTATGACGCCACATGCTTATCAGCTCAATTATAAAATAAATCAAGCACGCTCATTCTTGAAGCAAGGTATGGACATTGCGCAATTAAGTTATGCGCTAGGTTTTAGTGATCAAAGTCATTTTCAGCGCGTTTTCAAAGCTTTGACAGGGACAACACCGAAATTTTATCAGAAGCAACATCGCGCAATTTTATCCAAGAGTCCATTTTAAGTAATCGTTAGGATTAACTCGATTTTTTATTGAGTTATGTGATGGAACTTTTCATTATTATTGCTGTGACACATTTTGTTGCTTTGCTTTCTCCGGGTCCAGATTTTTTCCTGATTTTGCTAACTTTTCTGAAGAGTGGTCGAAAAATGGCACGATATACCGTTTTGGGTATCGTGACGGGTAATGCCTTAATTCTAATATTGATTTTTATTTTATTGTGCTGGCTTGGTTACATCCAACCCTATGTGTTGATGCTATTGCGTGGATTAGGCATTGTTTATCTAACGTATTTGGCGTGGCAGTGTTTAGTTTATGTGCAGAAAGAAAAAATCAAAATAGATGAAAATATACAGCCATCCCCACAAGCGAGAGGCGCTTGTTTTGTCAGGGGGTTACAGTCTAGTCTTTTGAACCCAAAGAATATGCTGTTCTATAGTAGTCTGATTCTTTTGGTTTATTCGAAATTTAATGTAGTTCAATTACTTTGCATTAGTCTGTGGATGGTGGGGATAGTATTGATTTGGAATTTACTGTTGTTGAAACTTTTTAGCCTAAATCATTGGAATCAATATTTAACAAGGCAACTGGGCTGGCTTTATAAGGTATCAGGTCTCTGTTTTGCCATTTTTGCCATAATTTTGTTTATAGATGGGCTAATCTAAAAGCTTAATAATGTCTAGAGTTTGTTGATTTATATAACTTATAACAATGAAGTAATTAATTCTCATTTGAATTTACTATCCAAATAAGAATCAAATAGTTTTGATTAAGACTAATTCTCATTTACTATCAGGTTCGAATTTTAGATTGATGAAAGAGGGTGGGAAATGGTTAAGCTAAAACCATTAGTGTTAATGATGGCATGTGTATCTGGGTACAGCATTTCACATGCTGCTGAAACTCAAGTGGTCATTGAATCTGACTCATCATCTCAAGCGAGCAATGTCACAGCTTTAGAAACAATTCGAATTGTTGCAAGTGCTGATGCTTCTGCAAATGGTTTAATGGAAGCTTTCGCTGGTGGACAAGTAGCAACTGGTGGTCGAGTCGGGATTTTTGGGAATCAAAAGAATCTTGATACACCATTTAATTTGACCAGCTATACCAATCAATATATCCAAGAACGTCAAGCGAAAAGTGTAGGTGATGTACTTAAAGCAGATCCTAGCGTGCGTGTAGGGCGGGGGTATGGCAACTTTCAGGAAAATTACTACATCCGTGGTTTTAACTTAGGATCAGATGACACCGCTTATAATGGTTTATACTCAATTTTACCTCGCCAGTATATTCCAACAGAACTCTTTGAGCGTGTAGAAGTATTAAAAGGTGCATCTTCATTCTTAAATGGGGCTATGCCGAGCAATGGCGGGATTGGTGGAGCAATAAATCTCTTACCGAAGCGAGCAGGAAATGACCCGTTAAATCGCGTGACTGTCGGTACAGATTTTAATGGCGGTTATCTTTCGAATGATATTTCGCGACGTTTTGGTGAAAATCAGCAGTTTGGGGTGCGAGTAAATACCGCCTATCATGATGGAAATACATCCGTTGATGATGAAAAGAAATCGCTTGGACTTGCTGCAATTGGATTAGATTACAATGGTGAGCGCTTACGTCTTTCTGGTGATATGGGGTATAGCAATAATCGTTTAAATGCAACGCGACCAAATGTAACATTAGCTGCTGGATTAACATCAGTACCAAAAGCTATAGATAGTTCGAGTAATTATGCTCAAAAATGGTCTTATTCAAATGAAGAAAATATTTTTGGAAGTTACCGTGCTGAATACGATTTCAATGACGCGATTACTACTTACATGGCTTATGGATTCCGTCATGGTGAAGAGCAAAATTCATTAGCAAATTACACTTTGAGAAATGCTTCTACAGGAGCAAGTACGCTTTACCGTTTTGATAATGCCCGTGTTGACATGGTTAATACGGGCGAAGTCGGGCTACGTGGGAAGTTTGATACGGGTTCGATCAAGCATAATGTGGTTGTTTCTGGTTCAGTATTTCAACTGAATACCAGAAATGCTTATTTAATGGATTCGGGGAATCCGTTGAATTCTAATATTTATCAACCTATTCAATACGACCAACCTGCTGCTCTATCTCCAGCATTCTCAGGTGGAAATATGGATAGTCCGAAATTAACTACACGTACACGTCTAAGAAGTGTTGCAATTGGTGATAATTTGACAGCATTGGATGATACCTTAGTCATTATGCTGGGTGCGCGTTATCAGCAAATTCTTCAAGATACATATAACTATTCTCAAGTGAAAACAGGCACGTATGACGAGAGTAAATGGACACCAGCACTCGGGATAACCTATAAAATCACACCTGAAATTTCGGTGTATGCTAATTACATTGAGTCTTTAGCGAAAGGGCTAACGAATACAAGTGGTGGTGTCACAACGTCACTCAAACCTTTTGTAGCAGAGCAAAAAGAAATTGGAGCTAAATATGAAAATGACGATCTTGGGGTGACACTAAGTTTATTTGATATTAATAAACAGCGTGGCGTCATGCAAAATGGTGTATTCAGTGATGCTGGTGAATATGTCCATCGTGGTCTAGAGTTAAGTAGTTATGGCAAGCTTACTGACTCCTTAACTGTTTTAGGTGGGGTGACGTGGATGCATGCAAAGCAAGAAGAAACTGGTTCGACGACCTATGATGGAAATTATGAAGTAGGTGTTCCTGAGTTTCAGGCAAATCTTGGTGCAAATTGGAAGTTGCCCCTTCCGCAAGATATTTCTTTGAACGCTCAATTGACTTACACGGGTTCCACCTATGCTAGTCTGGACAATAACTTGAAGGTTAATGATTGGACTACGCTTGATCTGGGTGCAAGCTATAAAACTCAGTTGGGGCAAACCCCAACTACATTTAACTTCCTTGTGAATAATGTATTTGATCAAGATTATTGGAGTTCCGTTGGTCTGTATGACAATATCAACAGTACAAGCAATACCAATAATGGTTACTTGGTTGCTGGTTTACCTCGTACATTCATGCTTAGTGCATCATTTGATTTTTAATCGAAGAAAAAAAAAGAAAACCTCCGCTACAGGAGGTTTTCTTTTTTAGATGAACTTATTTATAAAATTGCTTTTAAGCGCGAAATGACTTGCTCACACTGTGCAAGGTCGGCGACTAGAGCAAGACGCACATGGTTTTCGCCTGGGTTGCCTTGCTCAGTATTGCGTGACAAGTAACGCCCTGGAAGTACTTTGACATGTGCTTTCTCCATCAGCATTTTTGCAAAAGCTTCATCATTATCTACTTTTAACCAGTAGTAAAAGCCTGCATCTGGTTTTTGTAGAGGGAGTAAGTGGCCTAATTCGTTTTGAAATAAGTCAAATTTTGCACGATATTGTACACGGTTTTCTTCAACATGTGTTTCATCATCCCAAGCCGCAATCGAAGCCAACTGGTGTTGTACAGGCATCGCTGCACCATGATAGGTACGGTATTGTAAATAAGGTTTGAGTAATGTTGCATCACCTGCGACAAAGCCAGAGCGCATACCCGGTAAGTTTGAGCGTTTAGACAATGAGTGGAATACAACACAGTTTTTGTAGTCATTTCGGCCTATTTCAGCACAAACTTCGAGTAGACCCACAGGCGCAGTATCAAACCAAAGTTCTGAATAGCACTCATCCGATGCAATGACAAAACCATATTGGTCTGAAAGTGCGATTAATTTTTTAAACTGCTCTTTTGAGAGTACCGCACCTGTTGGGTTACCTGGCGTACAAACAAACAGTAAGGCAGTTTTTTCCCAGACCTCAGCAGGTACAGCATCAAAGTCACCGAGATAACCATTTTCTTCAGTACAATTTACAAAATATGGTTTTGCTCCAGCAAGTAAGGTAGCACCTTCATAAATTTGGTAGAACGGGTTAGGCATCACCACATAAGGTACATCTTCGCGGTTCACCAAGGCTTGAACAAAAGAGAAGATTGCTTCACGGGTACCAGAAACAGGCAGGATGTTGTTCTCTGCACTAATTTGATTGAGTTGAAAACGACGGGTCAACCAGTTTGCAATACTGGTACGTAATTCTGGCAGACCTTTACTGTTTGGATAGGTCGATAAATGTTGAAAATTATCAATAATGGCTTGTTTCACAAACTCTGGCGCAGGATGCTTAGGCTCACCAATCGAGAGTGGAATGAGGGGTAAGTCTGCGGGAGTAATATCCTGAAATAGTTTATTTAACTTTTCAAAAGGATAAGGATGTAAAAGGGATAAACTCGAGTTCATGAAACAAAATACCAGTGTGTATTGTTAATGTTGACCACAGACCTGACTAGACGCTTCATCTAAGGCAGATTTTAGTTGAGCAGCAAAAGTCTCAGCTTCAGCTTCAGTCATGGGTTGACCATCTTTTTTAGTGACAAAGAAAATATCTTCGGCACGTTCACCTAGAGTGGCAATTTTAGCAGAGTGAATATCTAGACCTTGCATCATAAACAACCCGCCCACTTTGGCAAGTAGGCCGGGATGGTCAAGTGTTGCAATTTCGACCATGTTTTGTTGCAGTGCTTCATTCAGCGTAATATCAACGGTGTTTTCAATGTCAAAATGGCGCAGCTGACGTGGGATGCGGCGTTGCATGAGACCAGGATATTTATCTGAATTGACTAAGGCATCTTTTAAAGCAGACAGTACTTTGGCTTCACGTTCTGGGTCAGTCAGTAGGGTGCCAAAGCGGTCAAGCACAACATAAGTGTCTAAACTAAATGCTTTGGTTGCGGTAATAATACGCGCATCTTGTACATCCAAATTCATACGGTCAAGTATGGCAACCGTTGTTGCAAACAAGTTGGGCTGATCTTGAGTATAAATAAAGATTTGTACTGCATCCTGAGCAAATTTACGCTGTGCACGCATCAAAACCAGCGGTTCTGGGTTATCACCATGCTGTAAAATAGCACGTGTGTGCCAAGCAATTTCATCTGCAGATTCTTTGAGGAAATATTCGTCTCCCAGTTCTTGCCAGACTTTTTCGACGTCATCCAGTGCAAACTCTTCGACCAGTTGTTCACTGGCAGAAAACTTGGTGTCCTCAATGAGCATTTGATAATCCACAGGACGGCCTAAACCTGAGCGAATCACATCACGTGCATGCGTATAGAGCTGACGCATGAGAGAAGCGCGCCACGTATTCCAAAGCGAAGGATTGGTTGCATTGATATCTGAAACAGTTAACGTATACAGATAGTCGAGATGTTCCATGTCGCCCATTTTCTCAGCAAAAGCTTTAACCACATCGGGGTCAGAAATATCTTTCTTTTGAGAAGTGACGGACATGAGTAAATGGTTTTGGATGAGCCACGCGACAAGGTTGCATTCGCGTTCGGTAAAACCATGATTACGACAGAATTCAATCGCATCAGTTGCACCCAGCTCACTATGGTCTCCACCACGGCCTTTAGCGATATCATGGAAAATGGCAGCCAAATAGACAATATCCCGACGTGCTAGACGTTGGAACACCGAACTCACGACAGGGAAGTCTTTGGCAAACTCAGGCTCTTTGAAGCGGTTTAAGTTACGCAGTAGTAGTAAGGTGTGTGCATCGACTGTGTAGATATGGAACAAGTCATATTGCATTAACCCCATAATCTGCCCAAATGCAGGAATATAGTTGCCCAATACTCCATAACGTTTCATTGCCACCATCGTCTCATATAAGCGATGTGGTGAGCGAATGATCGCCATAAACAAGGCTTGATGGGTTGGGTTATCCCGAAACTCTTGATCAATGTGCTTTGCAGCTAAAGTGAGAAGGCGTAAAGTCCGTGCACGAATACCCGTAATCTCAGGACGGTTTGCCAATAAATAAAAAATTTCTAAGATGGCACTTGGGTTTTCAGAAAAAATCTTATGGTGTTGAACAGCAAGTTTGCCATCAACTAGTTTAAAATTTTCATTGATTTCTTCAATGTTACGTTCGTAGTTTGGTAGGCGTGGGGTAATGACCGACTCGTTGAAATAAGCCAACAGCATTTCATTCAGTGTGGTCACTTGTTGAGCGCTTCGATAATAACGCTTCATGAATTGCTCAATTGGGTAATTCGGGGATTTGCCTTCTTCGCGCACATAGCCAAACTTCGCAGCAATATCGCGTTGATAGTCGAATAATAAGCGGTTTTCATCGCGTTTGGTGAGGCGATGTAAGTGGTGACGAATTTCCCAGAGGAAGCTTTCGGCTTCTTCTAATACCCCTAACTCGAACTCTGAAATAAAGCCCAAATGCACCAAGTCATAAATGCGATTGACGCGGAAATGCCGCTTTGCAATCCAACCAATTTGGTTAATGTCCCGAATGCCACCCGGCGCATTTTTTATGTCGGGTTCTAGATTGCTTTCTGTGAAATTGTGTTGCGCATAGCGTTTGGCCTGTTCTTCCATTTTTGCATCATAGAAGGTTTTATCTGTCCATGTTTGCGAAACAATACGTCGTGGCCATTTGGCTAAGTGTTCATTGCCTATAATTAAACGGGACTCGATGAGGGCTGTGGCAACAGTTAAGTCATTTGTGGCTTGTTCAACACAGTTGGCAATGGTACGTACACTAATGCCAGGTTTGAAATTGCCGACATCCCACAGGGAGGAAATAAAGACAGAAATGAGCTTTTCTTGTTCTTCGCTAAATTCATCTTCAGACAGGATCATGATGTCTACGTCTGAATAAGGCAACATCTCTCGGCGACCATAGCCACCAACAGCAAATAAGCTCAAATCGGTTTGATTGAGTTCAGCATGTTTCCAAAGGAAAATAAGTGCCTCATCAATCAAATTTGAACGGGTTAAAATGACATCACGGATGGATTGACCATGATCAAAACTCTCTTGTAATTGATTTTCGACATCACTACGCCATTGATTGATCGCTTTAATGTCGTGATTACTGCTGACATAGCTAAGCAGTGGAGAAGTATTGATCATGTTCCGTATCCGTAAATTTTAACAACGCTTAGTTTTGATGAACGCTAACCAGTTCTGCTGTTTGAGCAGCGAGTTCACGTGCTTGGTCAGTTGTTTCAGCACGTGCTGTTGCAACGCCCATACGGCGACGTGTAAAGCCTTCTGGCTTACCAAAAATGCGTAAATCAGTATTTGGGTTTGCCAAAGCAAGATTTAAGCCAGAAAAAGATAAGTTGTTTGCATCTACACCCGCATAAATTACGGCACTGGCTGCAACACTATGACGTGCCGTATTTACAGGTAAACCTAAGATCGCACGCGCATGAAGTTCAAATTCACTTTGGAACTGAGAAGCAAGCGTTACAAGACCTGTGTCATGTGGGCGTGGTGATACTTCACTAAACCACACTTTATCGCCTTTGACAAAGAGTTCTACACCGAAAATACCACAGCCACCCAATGCGATGGTAACTTTATTGGCAATACGCTTTGCTTCATCGAGGGCCACTGGTGACATAGCTTGAGGTTGCCAGCTTTCTACATAATCACCCGCATCTTGGCGGTGACCAATTGGATCACAGTACGACGTTTCAATTTCACCTGTTTCAGGGTTTTTAGAGCGAACTGTTAATAGAGTGATTTCAAAATCAAAATCAATTTGCGATTCTACAATCACAGTTCCTTGGTTTACACGACCACCTGTTTGCGCATATTCCCATGCAGCATCTACTTCTGCGAACTCTTTTACACGGGATTGACCTTTACCAGAAGATGACATGACAGGTTTAACAAAGTTTGGATAACCAATGTCATCACATGCTGCACGGAACGACTCTAAGGTGTTGGCAAAACGGTAAGCAGAAGTGGGCAAACCCAGTTCTTCAGCAGCTAAACGACGGATGCCTTCACGGTTCATGGTGAGGTTTACTGCTTTTGCAGATGGAATGACTGTGGCAATATTTTTTTGTTCGATTTCAACCAATACTTGGGTTGCAATGGCTTCAATTTCAGGAACAATCAGGTTCGGCTTAATGTCTTCAATAAGTTGTTTCAGCGCTGTCGCATCTGCCATATTTAAGGTGTGGGCATAGTGTGCCACTTGCATTGCAGGAGCATGATCGTAACGGTCAGCAGCATGAACTTCTACACCTAAGCGTTGTAGAGAAATCACAACTTCTTTCCCTAGCTCTCCAGAACCCAGTAGCAGGACTTTAAATGCTGAAGACTGAAGTGGGGTACCAATAGTAACGCTCATGTAAATCATCCATGCTTGATTTTATGGGCTTTTAGAATAGCAGAACTCTTAAAGGTGTTCAGGGTTCATTCACATAAATTAATGATATTGTCCAACAATTTTTTTTATAAAGCGATTGTGTTTACATACGTGCATTTGAAGTAGCAAAATCGTATTTCTGAGAATTGCTCAACCAAATTCAAAATGCCACGAAAAATGCATTCTAAAATTGATACTTTTAGCCGTTTTGTAAATTGAGTTTAGGTCAAGCTAAGTTTTAGGGGGAACAGATAGTTAAAAAACTACAGGAATATAGGTATATACCAAGCCGTAGCTGAGTGCTGCGGTCAGTGTAGCAGGGACAATTTGCTTAAATTTGAAATAAAGCCCAGCCAAGACGATGAAGCCGACTAACATGGCAAAACTTTTATTGGGTGCATCCAACAGTGGTGGCAAAGTTGCAACCACCAGCATCGAACTAATTGCTGAAATACCAATTGAACCCAATGCAATCTTCAACCATAAAGCACCGCGCTTTTGTGAACCTTGTTGAAGCTTTTGAATGACGAAGAATGGCCCAAAGCGTGAAGCAAAGTTTGCAATACCCACTAAAATGCCGACCAAGATAATTTCGATATTCATGTTTGATCTCCACTATGTTCGGGGTCTGGTTTTTTCAGTATATAGTGCTTAAACAAGCCAGCAAAAATACCTGAACTGATGCCAATAAAAATGGCAGCAGATAAGTCAATAAAGTAACAGGCAATCGCAGATACCAGAATAGTCACAGTGACCACGAAAGTGTGCCTCTTTTCAAAAGCTGCCAATAAAAAACTTAAAAAAAGTGCAGGCAATAAAAAGTCTAAAGCGGCTTGTAAGAACTGGGGTAAATGGCTGACTTGGTCTGCAAACATTCCACCTAGAAAAGAACCTGTCGCCCATGCGAGCCAACTGAATAGGCTTAAACCCAGCATCCAAGACTCAGACCATTCTTGGCGACGCTGTGACAACTTGATCATGCCTGAAGCAAAGACTTCGTCGGTTAATCCCCATGACCAAATAGCAGTTTTCTTTAGGTTCAGTTTATCTTGAATTAGGTTCTGTAGCGCAGGGCCGTAGAGTAAGTGACGAATATCTAGGGCAATGACAGTGAGGGCAGTCATCCAAATAGATGTACCACTACCGAGCAGTGCAACGACTAAAAACTGACTAGCACCTGCATACATTGAGCAGGATAAAAATAAAGCCTCCCATGCACTAAAGCCAAACTGGGTTGCAGATACACCAAAGGCAAAAGAAACAGGTAGATAGGTAAAGATAATCGCTTGGCTATCCTTAGCCCCTTGCCAAAAGCCAGCAGCTTGTGCAGGAGTGGGATTAAGTTCGGACACAACACACCTTGAAGAAGACTTTATCACTAGGTCAAAATTGATTGTGTATTGTAACTGAATTCACTAGCATAGTGCCGAATTGTTTGTTGAGGCGTTTAACCATGTTGAAGCTCGAATTACGTACTTTAGGGCTGGCTGCTATTATTGTGAGCAGTTTACTTTTGCAAGCTTGTGGACAGTCAGAGCAAGCTCCTGAACAAAAAGTAGAAATTAAGGCTGCGCCAAAAATTACCAATGACGCAACAGAATATGCACAGCGTGCTTGGGCATTTATTAATGAAGTCGATAGTTTGGTCTATCACAAACAATTGGATCAAATCGAAACTAAAGTACGACAACCTGCACGTAAGCTCAGTACAGAGTGGCGTATTAATGTCAAAATGACCGACTCTGTGACTGAAGGAAAGTATGCGTTATGCCGAAAGGCGTTGACGAGTTTGGATGTCTGGGCGCGAGCAACTTTAGAGAAAGATAGGCAGATCATAAAAGCGCAACACGAATATGAGCGTGACAAAGTTCAGTGTAAGGATGCCATTGATCATCCAAATTTAGGTAACACGAAAGCCAATAACAATATTTTTTAGTTTGAATAAAAAAGGCGAAAATAATTTCGCCTTTTTTAAATGATTACGATGAATTACGATTTTAAGGTGCTATTTGAAACAGCTTTTGCATCTTTATTTTTTACGTCTTTGCTCACTTGATTCTTTGTTTCGCTTTTTACTTTTGCCTGATTAGAGCTTTTTGATTTTGTATTGGTTTCAGCATTCACTTTGGTTGCTGTCGCAGTTTTTACATTTTCCACAGTACCTTTAGATTTAGCAGTGGCTGTTTTATTGGTAGTCGTCGTTTTATCTTTCATTTTTGTAGTTTCGGCTTTTACTTCGGATGTTTTTGCTTTTTGAGCTACGCCATTCACTGCTACACAAGAACCCCCTTTGTGATTTGGGCCTGTTCCACCAGTTAAAGTTGTACCTTTAGGGCAGGCAAATGCTGATGCGCTTAGTACTGAGAAAAGTCCTGCTGTGAGAAGTGTTGTGATTTTTTTCATCGTATTCATCTTTTATGTCATAGGCATTCGCGCCTAACTGAAATATAAAGATATTTAATGTAAACGGAAATATGTAAATTGTATGTTTAATTATGAATTTTGGCTCCTTAAGTGAATATGAATCATAAAAAATATTGTTTTCAAACAATGCGAGTGGAGAGAGGAGATCTTAAGTTTATTTTCAAAATTACATTGTTGCGTGTGCTAGCGTATGAAGTCTTGGAAGATTAAGAATTTCAATTTTTTTAAACGATATTTTCAAAATCCCTTGTTGTTCTAGTTGATGTAATTCTTGGTTAATGGTTTGCCTTGAACACATTAGCATTTGAGCTAGCTGTTCTTGAGAAAGGTGTATCATATGGTTTTCAATATGCACATGGTTGCCATAGCCATTCAAAATAAAAAGCAAGCGTTGAGCCAACCTTTGGCTAATATTTTGACTTTGGATAGCGATCAATTCCAAAAATGCGAGACGTAACTTTTGCGAACTAAGCTGCGCAATATGAAACCAAAATTGCGGATGTGTGTGGAGTAAGTCTTCAATGGCAGTGTTGGAAATTTTTAGAATGGTACTTTTTTCAACAGCAATTGCATGATGGGAGCGAGGTTGTTGATCAATTAATGAAATTTCTCCAAACCACATGATAGGCTCAGCAATTGCCGCAATTGACTCATTTCCTTCAATATCAATATAGCCTAAGCGGATTTTCCCATGAAGGACGGCATAGATTCCGTCGAAAGCATCGCCATGATGAAATACGGCCTGATCCCGTTCTATATGCACTTGTGTGGCGTGATGTGTAATGAAATCTTGAAATAAAATAGGTAGTTGGGAATACCAAATGTTATTTTTTAAAATGTGGAGTTCAGCTTCCTTAAGCACATTCAATCCTTATAATGAATCTTAAAAATTTCCATATTTGTAATTGTCACTTAGCCGACAACTTAGGTCGAGTTTTTTTTATATATTGAATAAAAGTATTTTACAAGGACGATTAAAATGTCAAAGCTTGAGCAGTTACTTAGCCAATATGCGGCTTACCATCTCGATCATAAGAATATTATGACCCACTTTGTGGGTATTCCCCTGATTGTGTTTTCAATTATGTGCTTAACCGCAAGAGCAGGCTGGGCTGTGGGTGGTTTTGAAATCACTTTGGCGATGGTTTTGATTTTAGCGAGTATTGTTTACTACCTGAGCTTAGATCGAATTTTTGGTCTGATCATGCTGGTGATCTATGCCATGGCTTATCCATTGGCGTATAAAATTGCGCAATTTGATTTGGGTCTTTGGTTAAGTTTAAGTATTGGTATTTTTGTGGTGGGTTGGGTGTTTCAGTTCGTTGGACATTTTTATGAAAAGAAAAAACCAGCGTTTATGGACGATGTAATTGGCCTCGCCATTGGTCCATTATTTGTTTTGGCTGAAATGGTGTTTATGCTTGGTTTTAGAAAAGATATCGAGCAACGGATGCTAGATGCAGCGCGTAAACAACGTGCGACAATGGACAATAAGCATGTCTCTGTGATATCACCTTAATAAAATCAGTTTAAAAAGCCAGTGAATTTCACTGGCTTTTTTATGCTGTTTTAAGATGTCTTCGAGACTTTATGTGTATCTGGCTGAACTTTGGATGCATTCGGGCTTGGAGCATGAGAATCTTTATGGGATTTATTGGTCATGTCATTGGCTTTCATTGAATCATGTTCCACCATTTTATCTTGCTTTATGGCTGGATCATGTTTAGCCATTTTATCTTGCTTTGCTACTTTCTCTTGTTTCATGCCATGATCATGCTTTGCCATGTTCATGGTCGGGACACACTTACCACCTTTATGATTTACACCTGTACCACCCGACAGTGTTGTGCCTTGAGGGCATGCAAATGCTGTTGCACTAAGGGTGGTGAATAAACCTGCTGCAATAAATGTGCTGATCTTTTTCATTTTCGTTTGTTCAATGAAGGCATTAGTGCCTGTGATTAAATTAGCGATAATACAAAAGAATAGAAGTTATAATATTGTGTGAGATCCAAATGGATCAGGTGTTTATATGTTATTTAATGCTGTTTTTAAGCTTGGTTTAAGCTTATAAAAAAACCCGATTGGTATCGGGTTTTTTTATATTCGAAATGGCTTATACGTTAAAGCGGAAGTGTAGAACATCACCGTCTTGAACGATGTAGGTTTTACCTTCTAAACGCCATTTTCCTGCTTCTTTCGCGCCTGCTTCACCGTTGTATTGAACAAAGTCATTATAAGCAACACATTCAGCACGGATAAAACCTTTTTCGAAGTCAGTGTGGATCACACCTGCCGCTTGTGGTGCAGTTGCACCCACTTTAACGGTCCAAGCACGAACTTCTTGTACACCCGCCGTGAAGTAAGTCTGTAAACCCAAAAGACCGTAGCCTGCACGAATCACGACGTTTAGCCCCGGCTCTTCCATACCTAAAGCTTCAAGGAACTCAGCACGGTCTTCATCTTCAAGTAGTGAAATTTCAGCTTCGATTTGGTTGCAAAGCGGAACGACGATTGCATTTTCTTCAGCTGCAAGTTTTTTCACAGCATCTAAATGCGGATTATTTTCAAAACCATCTTCTGCAACGTTCGCAATATACATGGTTGGTTTTAAAGTCATTAAACCAAAACCACGAACCAATTTACGTTCGTCGTCGTCTAGGTCAGCAGCACGGGCAGGTTTGCCTTCATCAAGTAAAGGTAAAATTTTTTCTAAAACCGCTTTGGTTGCAAGTGCTTCTTTGTCGCCACCTTTTGCAGATTTTGCTAAACGAGTTACAGCTTTTGTCACAGTTTCTAAGTCAGCAAGTGCAAGTTCCGTGTTGATGGTTGCGATGTCATCAAGCGGGTCAATTTTACCGTTAACGTGAATGACGTTTTCATCTTCAAAACAACGTACAACGTGAGCAATCGCATCCGTTTCACGAATATTTGCAAGGAATTGGTTCCCCAAGCCTTCACCTTTAGATGCGCCCGCAACTAAACCTGCAATATCTACAAATTCCATAGTCGTTGGAATTACGCGTTGAGGTTTTACAATTGCGGTAAGTTTGTCTAAACGTGGATCTGGCACAGGAACGATGCCTGTGTTCGGTTCAATGGTACAGAATGGGAAGTTTTCAGCAGCAATAGCAGCTTTAGTCAATGCATTGAAAAGTGTAGATTTACCAACGTTCGGCAAGCCGACAATACCGCAATTAAAACCCATGAAATAACTCACAACGTGTTATATAAAAATTGCCAGTGATTTTACATGAAAGCCATGACAAAGTCAGGTCTCAGGGCAGAAGAATCAAAGTTGTAAATCATGTTGCGGGTAGAACGTCCTCATTTAAGCCCTATATACGAGCCTTTTAAGCCTTTTCTTTTAATAAAGAAACTAGATTTAACAGATCTGTTGCATGTAGATCATTGTCTATGCAAGGACTAGAGTCTTTCAATTGGGCTGCACCATACTCAAAGGGGCGTTCAATATAAGCCGTCAGAAGTCCACAGCCACGTGCTGCAGCAAGGTCATCTTGATGGGTATACGCTACTTGGGATTGTTTGAATGATTAAATGAAGGATTTTGAATTGCTTAGCAGCTAAAAAGTTAAAAATAAAATATGCTAAGTTTAATCATTTGATGAATATTATAAGTATCTGAAAAATATAAAATATGTATTTTAGCTGTAGTCTAAGCAAGGTCGTTAAATTTTTACTTATTCATATTTGAGATATTGTAGAGAAAAAAACGTATAAATTTGATAAAGGCTGTTGAACATTTGCTGGGCAGTTTTGGGTAAAAAGTACATTGTAAATCTTAAATACAGTGACTAAAGTATCCAACTGAAATAGATGGCTTTGCTAAAAAGCCAAAATAGAAAAATAAGTGTGGAGCATTTATGAGAACTTTATACCAGTTTCCTTTATCTCATTTTTGTGAGAAAGCTCGCTGGTTGCTCGATCATAAAGAGCTAGATTTTGTCGCGCAAAATGTAGTGCCTGGGGTCCATCGGGCGTTTGCGCAGTTAAAGACAGGGCAGAATAAATTGCCTATTTTACGTGATCAAGACAAATGGGTCGCAGATACCACCGAGATTGCGTTATATCTGGATGAGCGTTATCCAGAACATCGACTGTTACGTAGCGAAGCTCAGCTTCGTAAAGAGGCTTTAGATGTTAATGCTCTAGCCAATGATTTAGGGCTACACGTTCGCCGTTGGGGGCTGGCGCATGCTTTATCCGATAATGACCAATCGCTACAAATTATGTTGGGCGAAAAGGGCTATTTACGTAAATTTGAAAAATACACCAAACCTCTGATTAAAACTTTGATGTCGAAAGGTTATGAACTCAATGCCGATAAAGTTGAGCACTCGAAAGTTGAAATGCAGCGTTTAATTGAGGTCTTGAATGAAAAGTTAATTGCTAATCATGGGCGTTACTTTGTGGGAGATCGTTTAGGTTTGGCGGATATTGCTGTGTGTTCAATGTTAGCGCCTGTGTTGGAAATTAAAGGGACTCCTTGGGAAAAAGACCATGAGGATAGCCTATCTGAAGAATTCAGTGCCTATAAAACCTATTTAAGCAATTTACCTTTGGGGCAGTATGTTTTAAGAGTCTATCAAACCGAGCGCAATGCCCGAGTCGACTGGCGTGGCATTTAGGATCAACTGTAGTCAAATAGGCAAAGGCGGACGTTATACATCAAGCCTTTGTCTGCTATTTAAAGAAAATGATGTGGTGTGTTGAATAGAAA
>NZ_BKFU01000063.1:0-18681 GCF_008980265.1 Acinetobacter sp. TUM15064
TTTACAGTCCGCGCAAAATTTTAAATTTTATTTAGTAAAAATAACCGCCTGGAAAGGCGGTTTTTTTATACAAAAATATTGCAAAATATCTACCAATCAATATAATTGCGAACGATTATCACTTATAATTATGAGCTTAATAATATGTTAAATAAAATTTTTTTAAATCGGGAAGTTTTGAGTGTTGCGATTCAAAGTATTTTAGGGGTGAGCATTCTTTCTACTACGGCTTTTGCAGATGAAGTGATCGCAGAGAAGTTAGTTACAATTACAGTCACAGCCAGTCAAACAGAGCATGACCAAAAAAGTGCACCAGCAACGATTAGTGTTATCACGCAAGAAGATTTAGCAAAACGTCCTGTTTATGACTTAGCAGATGCTTTACAACACAGTGCGGGTATCCATATTAATACGTCCTCTGCGTATGGTCGTAAAGAAATTAAAATTCGTGGTCTAGACTCAGATTACACATTGATATTGGTCAATGGACGCCGTGTGAATTCTAGAGATGCATTAACCTCTAATTATTCAAATGATTTTGATTTGTCATCTATTCCTTTGGCTGCAGTAGATCGTATTGAAGTGGTGCGTGGCCCAATGTCATCCATATATGGTGCAGATGCCCTCGGCGGCGTCGTTAACATTATTTTAAAGAAACCAAGTGAGCAATTAGAGACCGCGTTTAACTATAGTTATGAGCTACCAACTGAAGGGGATGATGGGGCAATTCATAAAGCAAGTGCCTATATTGGTGGCAGCCTGATAGAAAACAAACTCTTGGCAAATTTGGTGCTTGAGGGTGTCGATCAGCAGGCTTGGCGTTCTGAACAAAGCATCTATAAAAATACAGATGCTGCTGAAAAACGTAAAGGTTTTAGCATTCTTTCAAATGTCAGTTGGCTGATTAATGATAACCAGACTTTAGATATTGACTTGACCCATCGTTCAGATGACCGTAAAGCGGTATGGAACAACTATGGTTTGTCATTTCCGACCAATATTCAAGAAATGGACCGTACCAGTGTTGGGCTGACTTATTCTGCAAATTGGAATGATATTAACAGCAGACTGCGTTATTACTATGAAAACGTGGACTTAATGGATAACTCAGAAATCATCACCAATTTGTATAAAAAGACGGGAGATATTCAGCAGATCAATCATACGGTTGATGCCCAATTGAGCGGTCATATTGGAGAACAACACTTAGTGACTGGCGGAGCCGAGTTCCGTAAAACAGAGTTAGAGCATAATCAAAACTTGAATGGATCTGCATCCGTAAATCAAACAGCATTTTATTTACAAGATGAATGGAAACTTGACCGACTCTCTCTGACCTTTGCTGGACGCTTTGATGACTATGATAGTTTTGGCAGTGAGTTCAGCCCACGCTTTTATAGCGTTTATCAAGTCACGGATCAATTTAATTTAAAAGGGGGAATTGGTAAATCATTTAAAGCACCGAGTCTGTCGCAATCCGATCCTACATATTCAGTATTGGCCTGCCGTGGCATGTGTCAGGTAGTGGGGAACCCGGACTTGGAACCAGAAACGGCAACAAGTTATGAGTTTGGTGGTGTGTATGAAAATGACCAGTTTTATGCAAGTTTAATGTACTTCGATAATGACATTAAAAACATGATTGTAAGCGATGGTTGGAGAGCGGGATACCGTCCTAAAGTCATGACTTATACCAATGTGCATTCAGCATCAGTCAAAGGTGTAGAACTTGAGAGCCAGTATGATGTGAATGATGCTTTAGGTATGAAGTTTAATTACACCTATTCAGATGCTAAAAATAAAGATACAGACAAAGAACTCGACTATAGCCCGCGTCATACAGGCAATATGGCTTTGGATTGGCGTGTGAATGATGCGTTGGGATTGAACCTCAACTATCAATATATTGGTAGCCAAATGCTTTATGTGCCTGCCATTTCTAAGAGTAAAAAATCAGATGATTACCATGTTTTAGGCCTAAGTGGGCAGTATCAATTTAACCCAAGTTTTACTATGCAAGCGGGGATTAAAAACTTAACCAATACCAAGCGCGATGATGTCGCACGTTCTATTGATTACATTTTAATGGGCCGAACGGCTTTTGTCGGGTTTAATTTTAAGTATTGATTTAAACGGTTATGAGCTAAAGAAGCGCATTAGGTGCTTCTTTAGCTCCATTTGATAAGAGGAATTATCTATAAAAGTGTTGAGCTAATAGCCTAGAAGTATTTGATTGATAAGATCAAATGAGTAGGCAATAGAACTTAGTTGAGAAATTACTTAAGATAAAAAGCTTGTATATGTAAATGGGTCTGTTATAGATGGTTTAGTACAACGTATAAAAAGTGATATCCGTGAAAATTGGGGTTATTGGTGGAGTTGCTGCTGGAAAAGTAAGGGAAAGTATTGCAGTGGGTTTTAATTCAACAGAATTAGAATGGGCATGTGAATACGAAAAACCCACGGCTCCTGTGATCTACAGTGCTGGATTTCAAAGAGTCATTGCTCGACCTGGGCTTGCAGAATTTGATAAATACAAACTCATGATTCTTGAAAGAGAAGGGGTGTTAAAACTCTTTTATGTTCTTGAGGGTATCTGTGAAGAAGAGTTGAATCTTCAACTGAATCAGTACTGGGATAGGTCTGACCCTCTTGGGTATCATTATTGATACCACTGAACTTAATAAAATTATATGCTTGTGCCTGAAATATTGAGGGGATTGAAGATCAGTTGAGATACCCCATTTTTTAGATTAATTATTGTTTTAAGGGGAATTCTTAAGCCTATCATTTGATATGTTTTTTATTGTATTTTGACCTTAATGCATTGATTAATAAATAATATTGTAAAATTTTTCTTCATGGGTTAAAACCTCACAATCGTTTGAAAAATGCACTTCCAAATTTTGTAATATTATAAGGTTTTTATAAATGAAAAAAATCTGTGCTCTCATTTTTGCACTTATCTCGACAACATCATTTGCACAAGATTTAGAGTGCCCAAACCATTTAGTGCTGTTCAAACAATTTATGCAAGAGGAACTTGATCTTCTCAAGCATGGTGATGTTCAGCAACTCATTAAATACAATCAGAAATATAATTATTCTTCTCGTTTTAATAGGCTGCATAACGACCAATATTATGTGAATGGTAAATGGATTGAACGGGAGGTATATGAATCGCGGTTGGCCGATGTGTTGGATTTCGTTAGGGACGGAAACTACTCTGTAACTGGATTTAAACTACAGCCTATAAAGGCGAATAGGCTGATTTCGGTGGGAGAGATTTGTGTGATTCCTGTAGAAATTCAAACGCGAATTTCTGGAGATATTGAGTTAAGTACGAATGATTGGATCTTCGTGAGAAGTCTAAAAAGTAACAAGTGGCGAACATTCACTTATTTAGAGACTGTTAGTGCAGAAGATTTTAAAGTTTTTTTCCCGGATTTCCCGTCTGATATTCAATTGAAATAACACTTAGTAAGTGAAAGATTTATATGAAGTACTACTGTATTGTTTTTAAACAGCCCACGTTAAAAGTGGGCTTCGGTGCATAAGTCTATACGATCAATCTTAGTGTTGAAGGCTGTTTTTTTACTTTTTGAATTCAGTAATCTGGATCGGTTTGTCTTTGACAAACTCGACAATACCTTCAGCACCTTTGAAGTGAATAGATACGCCTTTACCATCTGTCATCAGGATGCCACTTGCAGCAGGTACATGTTTAAGCATATAAGTTCGATCAGAATTATCAGTCATCATTGCTGTTTCAAAGTTATCGGATGATTTTAGTTCAATGGTTAAATCCATGGGGCCAACAAAGTGAATCACTTGTGTTGATGTGCCTGCAGCGATTGATTCTTGCGTGACTTTTTCGGTTGGTGTAGAGGTACAGCCTACTAGGGCCAAAGTGACGAGTGTCGCAGCTAATATATTTTTCATGAAGTCTACCTTTTTCTATATAAATCATGTGTAAATATATACTATTTGTTATATTTTAAGTTTTAAAGTTTCGTTTACATTTGCCTTACATAGTTGCATTAAAGGCTTCATGGTAACGGACAATACCTTGAGGTATTTCCCCATTGAAACTCAGGGCTTGAAAGTATTCGCTAGGGACGTCAGGAAGGGTCAGTTCTAGAGAGGTACGGAAACCAAAGTGATGATAATAATTTGGGTCACCCAAGAGCACACAGCCATTTGCACCCAGTTGTTTTAATTTTTCAAGTGCTGTCTGTATGAGCTTTGACCCAATGCCTAAACCTTGTTTAGTCGGACAGACAGAAATTGGGCCTAAACCATACCAACCTGTTGCACCTGTCGAGATAGATACAGGTGAAATAGCGATATGGCCCACTATTTCCCCATTTTCAACAGCAACCAAAGAAATTGTGAGTTGGTCATGTTTTCTTAAGCTGTTTACAATGAATTGTTCGGTATGACTGGTATGTTCAGCATTTAAGAAAGCAGCCTGAGTTAATTTTTTAATATTTTCAATGTCTTCTGGCTGTTCGTTTCGAATTATGATGTTCATTCACAAATCCTTCTCGGTTTAGGGTTGAGCTGAAAATGCTCGTTAATCTTTGTTCTTTAAGTGAGTGATTTTAACCAACTCTAAACAGCTCAGACCAGTTGGTCAAATAGGCAGGGGAGCGATTGCATTGATTCATTTGCCAGGGTTCTTTTTTCTCATGGCATAGCCCTAATGAGATTAGATTGTTGCCAAAACGCTCTGTAATAGCATCTATCGTATTGGACAGTATTTCACGGTCATTTTGATGGCTATAGTCAGTAAAAAGGTCATGTACAAATTGAGTCTTATCCATAATTTCCAACAAGACAATGCCAGCCTTTTTGTATTTGAACCCCGCCTTGTAAATTTGATCAATGCCCTTCATCGCTGCCTGTGTGATTTTGAGCAAATCGTCGGTATGTTCATGCATGTGTATAATGGTATAGGGCGAGTAACGTTCCTGTTGATTAAAACGGCCAGTTTGAATATACACCCCGATCATCTTACAAATAGAGCGATCATGACGCAGACGTTTCACTGCACTGGCAACATATAAGCGTACAGAGGCTTTAATGTCATCAATATCATAAACAGCCTGTCCATAGGAACGACTACTAATAATCTGTTTATGAGCAATCTTATCGCTCTCAATATTAATGCAAGATGTTCCCTGAAGCTCACGGACAGTCTTTTCCATGACAATACTAAAATGCTTTTTGATTTCACTGGGATTAGACTCAATCAAGTCTAAAACGGTATGAATGCCCATGGCATTTAGTTTTTTACAGTTCTGCCGACCAACGCCCCAGACCTCACCGACCTCCACATGTGCAAGCATGTATTCAGCCGTACACGGGTCCATGTGTGCCAAATTGCACATGCCATTTAGAGCCTTATTTTTTTTGGCTAGATGATTGGCTATTTTGGCTTCTGTTTTGGAACGACCAATGCCAACACAGCAGGGAAGTCCAAGCCATTGCCATGCTTTATCTTTCATGTCTTTGGCATAATCCGTGATATCGAATAAATGCTCATAGGCCGTCAGCTTTAAAAAGCATTCATCAATGGAATAGATTTCCTGTTCATCGGCTGCGACATATTGCCCGAGTAACTGCATGAAGCGGCTAGACATTGCACCGTATAAAGCATAGTTGCTCGAAAATACCTGAATATTGTGCTGCTGGACGAGTTCTTGAATTTGGAAAAAAGGGACCGCCATACGAATGCCGAGATCCTTGGCTTCTTGACTCCGAGCAACGACACAACCATCGTTATTACTTAACACAATGACAGGATGGTCATTCAGTTTTGGGTTAAATACACGTTCACACGAGACATAGCAATTATTCACGTCAACGAGCGCGAATATTTCAGTTTCATTTTTCATGTTGCTTCTTCTTATTTTTTTAACGGTGGTACAGACGTTTTAAGTTAAACGTCACTACTCCCCAAATGACAAAGGTTTGATTCTCTGTCGGAATAATATGTTCATAATCGGGGTTTTCAGCTTTCAGCCACATTTGAGGCAAAGGGTAATTTTCATCCCTAAAAATGTCTTTGATGTCCGACTTTGACATTTTGTTCGTAATCATCAACCTTTTAATGGTGGAATCTTTATTATCAATTAAAGCTACCACGATGTCGTAGTGTTTGGCTTCAATACTTCGATCAATAATAATCGGGTCATTTACTTCAAGACCTACACCTAACATTGACTCACTGTCTACATAAGCCATGAACGTCGCAATTGGGTTTTGAATGAGAAAATCATTCAGATCAATGGCTTTGCCTTGCTCATCTTTGGTACTGAAGGCTGGACCTGCGGGAATGCGTTCTAAAGAGACAGGAAGGGAGACTTTGGACTGAGGCAAAATAGGTGTCAGCCCAAGTTGATCCACAAATTCGGCTTGCTGCGCAATTTGCTCAAGCACACTATTGATGGTGGGGCTGGGTTTACCTTCGGGCCCCATGAGATCTTGTAAAGACGACCATGCGTCGTCCGAGAAGTAGATGGGTAACTTCTTTGACATGATAAATACTCCTACGCAACAAGGCGTGTTTGGAAGTGAAATCGGTCTGTTTAGAATATGCTGATGTGAGTCAAAATTCAAATTTTAAAACAGCTAATAAATAAGGCTACGTCAAATCTGGTCGTGAAAGAGAAGAGTTAGAAACTTTGTTTTGGGGGAATAATAGCCCTTTGAGCAGGGCTATTATGAGAAGTGTTTATATCTTTAAGCCTATGATCTAACTAAAAACTTAAGGCTTGGTTCCTAAAAACTCAAACGGTTTGGTGACTTTAAAAGAAGCATTGGCTTTGCCTGCATAGGTCATCGCTTGGTCTGGGCCAAGTTCTAACTTTTTGGTTTGACCATCTTTAAAGTTAATCTCTTTTAAATCGACCCAAAACACATTTGGTGAAACGGCAGATTCAAAGAAATATAAACTACGTTTATGATCGACCACCGTACGCCAACGGGTTGAGGAAATATTCGGCTCTTCTTCAGTGTTTAGGCCAAAAGGGACTGAGGTATTGCGGATGACACTAAATACACTGGCAAGCGAATGGTCTGGAGTTGCATTTTTTGGAATCGCATTGATATAAAAAGAAGCACGGGCAAAACGATCAGATGCGCGGTTAGTGCCTGGAAGCATGGTTGTGCCACCAATCTGCTTCCAATAGCTATTTAAAGCGAGCTGTTGATCAAACGTTGGCGAGTTGGTCATCACTTGATACTGTCGACCATGATGAATGACTTGTTTACCGTTAATATACTCAATAATGGCACTATCACCTGTGGCATCGGAAATGGATAAATGCAGGGTAGCTAAACGTTTCTCACCTGGAACTTGGTCAGTCACAACGATGAAAGGCTCTTTTTCGAGTGCCTGAATGGCTTCATGCACCGTGGCATAATTATCTAAAACATATTGTGCCCAAAGTGAAATACTTAAGGGCGGCTTTTTAGCGGTTTTCACATTTGGATATTCAGACTCGACTAGCCATAGCAAGTTGGCCATGAGCCCTTTTTCATTGACGCCATCAGTGGTGGAAATGTCATAACCTGTTGCAACCACACTGCCATATTTTGATGTCCATCGAATAGATTTTGGACCTGCCATACCATTACGTTTGACATTATTGGGTAAGATCCACAAATTTGTCCCAACATCGCTTTTCCAGTCCATCGAGCGCGCAGTTATGACATCATTATTGCCCAGATAAACTACACGGGTACATGCCATAGCAGCTTCGGCTACTACAAATATTCCAGCGGCAAATAATACTCTTTTTAATACATTGTTCATTATCATGCTCTCTTAGAAAATAGGTAAATTAATGCCAATTACTGGCCCTTGTTGTCGAATGTCCCAATGAAAATTATTCGCTTTATAATCTTGGTCAAAATAACGATAACCCGCTCTGAGGTTTAGGTTTCGATTCATGATAGGAATGCGATACCCCAAATAAGCATGCGCAGAAATAGTATTTTCAACGCCAAAAGTAATTTCTGATGCCAAGTTCCAAGCTGAGTCAAAGTTGTATTTAAAACGAGAACCCCAGAAAAATTCGTTCCATGAGGTCTCCATATTTAATGTTTGGTTTAAAGCACTCAAGTTTGCTTCGGCTTTGGTGTGATTTATCCCAATAGTGGGTTCTATTACGAGTTTTGGATAATTCTGAGTAGTGGTTTCGGGAGAGATATAAGCTTGATAGTAAAGCCCATAGCTGGCTTGATCCAACTTGGTGCTGAGAGCAACAGGCACAGACATCGCACTTTTTTCTTGAGAGGTTTCAACCGTTTGGTGGTCGAGAAAAAGCCCCCAGCGACCTTTACTCAGGTCAACGTGCGCCATAAAAGAATGATCTAGCTCCTTGATGGTTTCCTTGAAAGGTTGATCGACCTCATAACTCAAGTTTCCTTGGCTTATTTTTCCATCGACATCTGCACCAAAGGCATATAGGTTCAGATTTAGTTTTGGTGCGCCGTGAAAGGTCTCTGTAAAGCTTTCTGCCATTGTACTTTGGCTTAGAGAAATACCGAGTGAAAGAAATAAATATGTTTTAAATTTCATGTCAGCCCCTTTTTTTATGTATATTTTTTACCACGTGATATAAAAATACAGTATGGCTGATTTGATCATTTTTAGTACAGATTTATTTTAATGCTTTTTATTTAAAAAAGCATTTTCAAAATATATGAAATTAAAGTGAAGCCAAATTTTAGCGAGATGACTTCGTATTTAATGATTAAAACTTTACTGCTTATCTTTTATCTAATTATTCAGGATGTCTGTGGTTAAGCAATCTGAATAATTAGATAGTTGTTGAAGTTATAAAACATCATAAATGGGTAAATAAAAGCTTTAGTGCCAGAGCGATTAATATGAGTCCCATCACTCGCTCAAACTTTTTTCCCATTTTTAAAAACTGCTGTCGAACGATGGGGCGAGAAAACAAAACAGCAACAAGCATGAACCAAAGTGCATTGACGCTACACATCCATATCCCATAAGCAAATTGCACTTTCATCGGGGTTGTGGGGCTGACCAGTGTAGTAAAGATCGCCAGAAAAAAAATAGTCGCTTTGGGGTTAAGTGCATTGGTCATAAAGCCTGTCATAAAGGCTTTGCTTCGACTTAATGGGGTATTGGATGCCTGTTCAAATGAAGGATCAATATTGATCGAGGGGGCACGTAATAAGCTCCAACCTAAATAAATTAAATACAGTGCGCCTGCTATTCTCAAAATAAGCATGAACCACGGACTTTGTTGAATAACAATGCCCAAGCCTATAAGGGTATATAAAACATGAACGGAAATTCCTAGACCAATTCCAATAGCCGTGATGCAACCAATCGCATAGCCATAGCGCACGCTATTTCTAACCGTAATGGCGAAGTCGGGACCAGGTAAAAGGACCGCAAAAAAATGCACCAAAGCCAAAGCTAAAAATTCTGAACTATATTGCATCCACATATTATTGATGCTCATCCGAAACGCGATAGCTCACGGTTAATTTATCTTTTTTAAGTTTATAGCCTGTAATTTCGAGCGTCCCAATTTCAGATAAATTTTGGACATGGGTTCCGCCACAGGGAAATGCAGGTAAATCGCCAAAACTGACTTCACGGTAGCCATCAGCATTTTGTTGAGTCAGTCTGACGAGTTGGCTAGAAATATATAGATTACATAGAAGCTCTAAAGTTTCTAAATCTTGGTCTTCAGAATGGTCTTGTTTGACAAATTGGACTTTGCATTTCTCTGGCCAGTGCTGTGCTTTGGTAGGTTCCCAGCCAAATGCTTGCATTACATGCCCGATTAAGTGTCCTGCGGAGTGTAGGCGACTGTGATAACGTCGTCGGTTGAGGTCAACTCGTACTTGCGCCAGACCTAATGTAGTGGCGTGATTAGAATAATGAATAATTTGATCATTTTGCATGACAACATGAAGTACATCTGCATCATTGATTTTACCTACATCACTGGGTTGGCCACCACCTTGCGGGTGAAATGGTGTGTTGGAGAGCTGAATGGCAAATCGACCATCTTCAGTGGGTTCACACTTTAGAACCTCTACCTCAGCTTGAGTGATGTCGGATAGATATAAAGCTTGAGTCATGATTATCTCTGTCAAAATTTCACAGAAAAGATTATAGGAGGCTTCATTATTGATGATAATCTAGTAAAAAATTAAATTACTTTTTCCTCATGAGCACAAATCAAAGTATAGCTTTACTCCAAGAAATGGCTATTTTTGTCAAAGTTGTGGAGACAGGCAGTTTTTCAGAAACTGCCCGACAGCTTGGAAATACACCGTCCGCAGTGAGTAAAGCCATTAGCCGATTGGAACGGGCTTTAGGAACACGGCTACTTGAAAGAACAACACGAAAACTGCGTTTAAGTGAGAGTGGGAAACAAACTTATGATCATTGTCTAGAGATGGTCAGAGCCGCCCAAGCAGTGATTGAGCATTCAGGCAAATTCAATACTGAACCGAGTGGCACCGTTCGGATTAGTGTCCCGAAAGCCGTAGGGCATTATCTGATTCACCCCTATATCCCCGAGTTTCTTGAACTGTATCCGCAAATAGATATTCAACTGTTACTGGAAGATCGGTTGATAGATTTTATTGACGATGAAATTGACCTAGCTATACGTATTACCAATGAACCGCCGTTGGGCTTAAAGGGCCGACAGCTGATTCGTATTGATCATGTCTTAGTGGCGACAGCCGAGTATTTAAAAAAGAATGGAACGCCTCAGCAACCGAGTGATTTAAATCAACATCAATGTATTTTTTTAGGTGAACAAGTCAGCGATTCAAAGTGGAAATTTCAAAAAGGCAATAAAACCACCAGTGTAACTGTAAAAGGACGTTATTCAGCAAATCATACGGGTATCCGTCTAGATGCAGCTTTAAAACATATGGGCGTTGCAAGTTTGCCGTATTTTATGGCGAGACATGCTTTGAATAGCCAAGCACTGATCCAAGTATTACCAGATTGGCATTTCAAGACCTATTATAGTGGGGATGCTTGGTTGCTTTATCCGCCTACACGCTACTTAGCACCGAAAATCGAGGTTTTTATCCAGTTTATTGCAAAGAAACTAAGCCTAGAACCTGTTTTGAAAAATGAAGAGACACAGAGTTAATTTGTTAAAATACGATTATTTAAAGATAGCGAGAGCATGATGAATACTCGTGTTGACCTAGAGTGTTGCTGAACAATAAAAATGGGCAGAGTATTTTTTTAAATAGCCTAAGCAGAAGTTCAAGATTTAAGCCATCGTCTATACATCCAATGTATCGCATAATTTGTATAATTTAACGTTTAAGTCCTAGTCTTAAAAAGACTTTGAAAAGAGATAAGCATCTTAATAAGAGATACGCAATGAAAAAACATCTACTTTATTCTTCTATCTTGGGTTTAAGCATACCTGTTTTGAGCTATGCAGATACAACCAATATTCATGTTTTAAGTGCAACGGTAAAAGATCAAAATATTGCTGATGCACAAGTCATATTACAAAAAAATGGTGAACAGTCTGCATCAACCTCAACCAACGCAGACGGTCGGGCAACGGTGAACAGTAGCAGTGCAAATGGCGCAGACAATTTATTGATTATCAAAAAATCAGGCTATTCTACACTGGTTGCAAAATGTCCTTGTGATGGTATGACCTATGCTTTAAGCCCTGTATTGAAAGACTTAAACAGTATGCGAATCGTTTTAAACTGGGGGCAGAGTCCTTTAGATTTGGACTCACATTTAAGTTATAAAAATCAACATGTGTATTGGGACAATAAGCAAGGGCAAGATGCCAATTTAGATGTTGACGACACAGACGCTTATGGCCCTGAAACGGTGACGATTGATAAACGTTTAGATGGGCAATATTATGTTTATTCAGTGCATGATTATTCAGACCGCGCGAAACCCAATACTGCGAACCTGTCGAATAGCCAAGCTAAAGTTATGGTTTATGTAGGCGAGTCTTTGATCCGCTCTTACTATATTCCAACGGGTTTGACAGGGAACTTATGGACTGTTTTCCGCATTAGTCCAGAGGGTGAAATCCAAGATATTAACCGTATTTCGGGGACAACCATTGGGGCAAGCCAAGTGGGTTCAACTGTATCGAGTTATCAAAGCCAAGCGATGCAGGTGCATTATGTTCCTGTTTCAGCCAATGCACAGGCAAGGGCTAAGGCACTGAATTTGAGAGCGGATAAGGCGTATAAAAACAATCAATTTGAACAAGCTGCACTGATTTATCAACAATCCATTGACTACAATCCGAATGTCGGGCAGACCTATAGCAATCTTGCTGTTGCTTATCAAAAGTTGAATCGTTCATCTGAGGCATTATGGGCAAATCAAAAGGCGATTGCTTTAGCGTCCAATGACAATACCAAAGCGTATTCACATTACAATATTGGTAAAATTTATGAAAATAATCAGGACTATGCTCAAGCTAAACAACATTACCAATTGGCAAATCAATACAAGCCAAGTGCGACCTATGATGAGGCTATTCAGCGAGTGAGTCGCTAAGTCTCTTAACATCGTATTGGCTTAAACTGAATAAACCGTACCAGTACGAAATGCACCCCAGAAGTTGGATCATTGTGTCTAATTCAAAGGGTGCTTTTTTTATTTAAGATTTTCGTGATCTGTTTATGTTGTTACCATGGCAAATGGCGAAGGATAGAGTAGTGTTGTAACCCCGAATTTTTAGGTTCAATAAAAAAGACACCTACAACATTGGGATCAATACAGATCGAAATATTGAAGATGTCTTGGGTTTCAGTGAGTAATCCACTATTTTGGTTCAGTAATCACCGATAATTTTTCCACACCAACACGCTCTATGCTGGCTAAGAGTTTAGCCACCGTACCATAAGGGACAGTTTCATCGGCATTTAAGTTTAATGCTAACTTCGCATTGGTATTTTTACGCTGTGTGATTTCTTGCTCAAAATTTTCGAGTTTGACTGGGTCTTTATCCAAAAAGATTGCACCATCAGGTTTTACGCTAATCACCAGCGCTTTGTTTTGATCTGTAGATTGTGTTGGTGCAGCTTTGGGTAAGTTGACCTTCACACTATTGGTTAATAAAGGCGCCGTGACGATAAACACGATCAATAACACCAACATTACGTCGACCAGTGGGGTAATGTTAATGTCACTGACGACATCGTCATCTTGAGAGGTTGAAATAGCCATATTAAGCCAAAGCCTCCTTTTCTTGAGATGACAGTTGATGTGCCGTCACTGGTTTTGCCGCAACATGGGTACTTTGAGTTTTGGTTGGAAGTTGGAAACCTACTTTTTGAGTGAGGCTGACAAAGTCTGTTGCAAAGTCATCTAAATCTGCACCAATGCCTTTTACTTTACGAACAAAATAGTTATAGGCAAGTACAGCAGGTACAGCCACAGCAATACCAATACCTGTTGCAACTAATGCCTGACCAATTGGACCTGCGACTACATCCATGCTGGCACTGCCTGATTGAGCAATCGCTTGTAAGGCGTGGATAATCCCAAACACGGTGCCAAATAAACCAATAAATGGGGCATTATTACCAATGGATGCAAGAACAGCCGAGCCTTTCTCCAGTTGGCGACGTTCAGCAAGAATTTGCTTGCGTAAGTGTCGTTCTAATAAATCCTGACGGCTCCACGTTTGTTGTAAGTCTTGATGAGTTTTTTCATTGGCATCAGTCAAAGTTTTAAAACCAGTTTGAGCAATACGTGCTGTAGGTCCCTGTGCATTTTCAGATTGGTTAATCGCCTCTGCCAAGTTTTGGGCTGACCAAAAACTGTCGACAAAGCGTTTACTTTCTTTGGTGGCTTTTGAGGTTTGTATGGCTTTCACCACAATCAACACCCACGTTACGATCGAAAAACCGATCAATAGCCAAATGGTTGCATCATGAATAATCGTATTAATATCAGACATATCGAATTTTCCTAAGATAAAATTTTACAGTTTAATTGGGTAATTTGAAGTGAATCGGAACATCGACCCAGCCTTCTATCGGGGTATTGCCACGCATTGCAGGCGAGAATTTCCAACGCTTCACAGTTTTGACAGCAGCATCATCCAATGCTTTTTTACCGCTGCTATTTTTCAGGTTGATTTCTAAAGGACTGCCTGTGGGTGAGACTTTCACACGTAACATCACAACGCCTTCCCAACCTCGGTCTAATGCCACTTCTGGGTATTCAGGGGCAGGATTACTCAAATAACCGGCATAACCTTTGGCTGCCGTGACGGGCAAGTTTTCTTGAGCAGGCTTACTCACAGCTTCAGCGACTTTTTGGGTCGGTGCGACATTTTCTGTAGGTTCAGCCTGTGGTACAGCTTGAGGCGTTGATTTAGCGACTGGTCTAGGTTGCTCAATTGGCTTCTGCTCGACAGGCTTCTGAATGGATTTTTCAACCACAGGGTTTTGTACAGGTTGAGGCTTTGCTGAAACAGGAGGAATAATCGGTTTTTGTATTTCCTGTTTAAGTTTGGGTTCAATCACCTTAGGTGGCTCTTCCTTGGGTTTTTCAATTACAACCGCGATTGGTTCAGGCTTTTTCACCACTAACGGCGGTGTTGGAAGATGCTCTGCAAGATAAAAAATGCTGTAATGCAATGCTAGAACAGCACCAATTGCCCAAAAGATCTTATGGGTTTGAACGGGTTTTTCTGCTGCGATCGGACTTGCCAAATGGGCAACAAATGGATCTGCAGCTGGAAATACATTGGACTGAACATTTTGAAGTTGTTCAAACAAAATTGCCTTTTTATAAGGACTTCGACTGACTTCACTCATATCAGTAAGGCACCATTCAATAAGATTTAATTTTCATTGCAGAATATTTTTTATTTCACCAATTAAATTGGTTTAATTTGAATAATAAAATATTCTTTCAATTTTAAGTTTTTTATTAATTCACAGGTGAGTGAATTAATTTGGTTAAATAAAACATTGAAAGCATAATGATTGATTTTTGAAAAATATAGAAAGAATTTTTTTAGATTAGTATTTTTATAAAAAATGATAAAAGATAGATTTTTTTATTTCTTATAACAATTAAATATAATCTATTTTATATTGATGATATCTACTTATAAAGTTGAAATTACGTAATGTCTATTTTTGGATTTCATTTAAATATATTTACTAAATAAATCTATTTAAATGAAATAAGACTGTCCATATAGAACAGCCTTATTCTATTTAAAGCTAAAATTTTTAAAAATAGAGCAATAATGCTTAACTAAAGAATATTAGCCACTTTTAAAAAGTGCTCACGTGCTCTAATACGTTCAATCCATGCTTTTAAGTGTGTATGATCATGCTGACGTTCAACATCTAAATTGAACCAGTGATTAAGTGCTAAGGCCAAAGGAATATCGGCAACACCAAAATGAGAGCCAGACAAATAGGGCTGTTCAGCCAGCTCAGTATTGGCAACATCCAGTATTTTTTCTAGTTTTTCTGCTGCGACCTTAACCGCGGCTAAATCTCTTTTGTCTGGTGCTTGACGAACCAAATTAAAAAATACAATCCCAAACACAGGCAGGACGGTGGTGGTGTACCAGTCAATCCATTTCTCTGCGCTAAAGCGTAAGCGTGGATCTTCAATCCATAATAAATTTTTTCCATATACTTCAGTTAGATAACGTAAAATAGTGTTGGACTCCCACAGAACTGTGTCACCGTCTTGAATGACAGGAATCAGGCCATTGGGATTGAGCGTTAAAAATTCAGCTGTATCCGTCAGGCCATACTGCTGACCTGCAGGAATGTGTTCAAACTCAAGTCCAAGTTCGGCTGTTAGCCACAGTACTTTGTGGACATTTAAAGAGTTAGGTCTACCCCAAATAGTGATGCTCATATATTTTTCTCAGAAATTTTAGAATGTAAAAGTGCGTTACTTTGGTGGAATCTAGCATTTAAGCAATCGTCATTCTGAACAGTCAAAAGACATGAGCGATATTGTAATTTCACCAAAGTATTTAGATTTAAATGATTTTAGAAGCGGTAATTAACACGTCCGTAGTAATAACCACCATAGAGTCCAAAAGGTGAAAGCTGTGCATAGTAATTCTCACCTAAGCCATCAACAATGTTCGATTTTTCAGGGTAAGTGTTGAACAAATTGTCTGCACCTAAAGTAAAGGATAGACTGTCCGTAAAGTTATATGTGGCATCTAGATCCACAATCCATTTGGCACCAAAAGTTTGATCTGTAGCTGCTGTTTCACTGCGTGCAATGTAACTACCATAGCGTGATAGGCGAGTATTTAAATCCAGTTTTGCGTATTGCCAATTTGCAGCCAACGTGAATTTGGTTTTCGGATCTGCATCGGTAATCATGCCCTTGGTACGACGGGTGATACGATCAATATTGATACCGTCCAATTGACTTGGATTATCCGCGATGGCTGTAATATCTGTTTCATTCCAGTTGAAACCTAAGCTCCAGCGGATACGACCATATTTCTCTAGTTGTTGGGTGTAGTCTGCAACAACATCGACACCATTGGTTTCTGTATCAAATAAGTTGGCATAATAGGTGACATAGTTGACGTTGGAAAAACCGTTTGCTGCCAAGATGTTATTGATGCCCGTTCCTGTAAGACCTGCCGTAGACGCAATACGATCTTTCAGCTCTATACGATAAGCATCGACTGCAAGATTAAAGTTTTTAAATGGGCTATAGGTTAGGCCTAGTGAAAAGTTGGTCGATTTGGTTGGATCGAGTGCTTCTGCACCGAGAGCTTGACCCAGCGCAGAGTCGGTACGTACCGACTTACTGTAGACATCGGAGCGAACACCGTTATTTACTGTACTGACAATACCCGTACTGGCAAAACCTTGTTGGTATAACGAGGGTGCAATGAAGCCTGTACTGGCTGTCCCACGTATCGCCAGTTGAGGATTGAACTCATAACGGCTGTTAATTTTACCATTAAATGTATCGCCTGAACTGTCATCATAATGCTCAAAACGACCCGCTAAACCCACAAACCAGTTGTCAGTCACATCTAAACCTAAGTCTAAATAGGCGGCGGTGTTACTACGGCTAATATCGGCTTCATCTTCAGGTAACAGTACACGAGCACCAAAAGTTCCCACAGTCGCAGTTAAACCCGCATTATCACCTGTAGGAATAATATAACCGCCATTTTTATAGGCTAAAGGGTCGGTGGCTTTAGAAGACCAACCTTCTTTACGATAGTCTAGTCCCCAAGCAACATTTAGTGGCGTTGCACCAATTCCAATATCAAAGGTCTTTTTAAAATCAAGATTGCTGACCCATTGATAGGCATCGTATTTTTGTAAGCCAAATGATGTTGGGCTAGACGGCCCAAGAGATGGATTTAAGTTATTTTCAGTGGAGTGGTCTTGTGTATTTTTACCATAAGAACTACTCACATCCCATGCCCAACCGAGCACGTTATCTCCTTTTAGTCCCCAAACGGTTTGCACATCCGTTTCACTTAAAATGACATCGGGGGTTGTACCATTTGGAAAGATTTCAACAATGCCTGATCTGGAATTTGGACGACGGTAAGATGCACCAGTCGAGGCATCACGCCAGCCCGCGGTGGTGTAACTATATAACGTGGCTGCATCGCTTAGAGGAAGCTCAGCATTTGCAGAAACATTAAACTGTTCAACTGATGGCAGACCTAATTTATTTAAATTACGATCTACAGTTGCTTCACGCGGGTCATCTTGACCATTTACTTTTGAATAAATGTTGCCCGAAACGGCCCCTGCACGGGTGGTAGCATCCTGATTTTTTAGGTCAAAACCAAAATTAATAAATCCGTCTTGACCCAATGATGCACCAACGTTGGCATTCAGTTGGAAGGTTTCTCCATTGCGGTCAGTGCCTGAATAATGCTCGCGACCACCATAGGTGGCACTAATATTGCCACCATGATCTGCTGATTTGAGCACAATATTGATTACCCCTGCAATCGCATCGGAGCCATATTGAGCGGCTGCTCCATCACGTAAAACTTCAACTCGTGCAATAGCACCAATTGGAATCAGATCTAAGTCCGCTGCTTGGTAGCCCTCGCCAAAACCGTATTTGTTAATGGCCAAAGCACCGACATGGCGACGTTTACCGTTGACCAGCACGAGTGTATGCCCACCACCCAAGCCACGTAAACCCGCAGAACGTGCAACAGCCCCATAACCATCGGGTTGGCTAGGTACGGTAGCCACACTAAAAGAGGGAATCACTTTTGCCAAAATATCTCTTAAAGCAAGGGTGTTACCTTGTTTAACGAGTTGTTCACCACTAATGATGTCCACGGGTGCAGGGCTTTCAGTGATGGTACGAATACCACCACGGTTACCTACCACCACCACACTTTCGAGTTGTTGAACATCTTCTTTTTCAACAGGTGTCACATCTTTTTGCTGAATATCTTCTGCATAGAGCGAACCTGTCACTCCGCAAGTTAATGCAAAAAAAATGGATTGATAGAGAGGGGATATTTTAAAACCCGGCTTTTCAGGCAGAGGCTGTTTTAACTTGAATTGCAGCATTATGTTTTCCACTGATGTGATTTGGATGGCTTTGTTTGAATCAATAAACGAAAGAATGTGTATATTCTGTGAGTCAATATATAGACTGTT
>NZ_BKFU01000064.1:0-18155 GCF_008980265.1 Acinetobacter sp. TUM15064
GGCAGAACCCCATTTGCAACATTACTTGATGGAAAACATATTTGGGCTGAAAAGAATTTAGCTCAAATTTAACCTGACAGCCTAGATCAAATATTGGTAACTGTCAGATCAGGTTTGAGCTAGTACATCTAAACATTATTTCTCGACATTCGGAAGAATGCACTTTCTTTGTAACGCAAAGAAAGTGCTTCTTTATGATCAAGATCTTAATGTTACTTTGTAAAGAGACATAAAATTTTCAATTAAATAAGCACTCTTGGGTTGTGCTCAAAACCCAACAACTATCCAGCACCAGACTGGATTGAAAATTAATTAATAATCATTATAAAACTATTGCTTGAGATAGAGGTTTAAGTTATTGGTGTAAAAACTTTTAGCATATGTAAAAACCCACCTAACTCTCCCAAGATAAGCGGGTTATTTATCAAACCTAATTGCTTTAGTTGCTTATTATTCAATTACTATAACCTATATCCATTAATTCACATATATAGCGGTATACATTAAAGTGATCAGCAAAGTATGCTACTTGGCATTTTTCTTTGCTGATCTATTTGCACAATATCATTTTTACTCAGGCCAAGTCTCACTCAATCGTTCGACATCAATTGCGTGTCCATCTGCTTTTTCTGCCATGCTTCGATATTCTGCTGTGCAAGCTTCGAGTAACTCACTGTTGGTAATGGTGTACTCAATGACGCTTTCTCGGGGAGCTGTGGACAGACGTTTGTTTGCTTCACTGAGTTGCTTTGACAACCCACTAGCAGCCAAGTCAGCACTACGAGCGGCAGCATTCGCATCTTGTATTTTTTTAATCGCATTTTGTTCTACCTCAATATATTTATCTGACCAAGCTTTTTCAGTGATAGCCTTCTGTTCTTTGGCTTTTGTGATTGCAGTTTCATAAGGCGCAATTGCTTCAGCCACACGCACGTCACAATTCGCTTCTGCTTTATTCAAATCACCAGCCAGTGAATTGGATTGCCATGTTTGAAACAAGGTATAAATCAAAAGCACAATGATTAAGGTCCAGCGCTTGTTGTTCCAGATCAGTAAAAGTAATGGCATCTAGTTTTCTCCCATGCATTTTTCATAGCGAGCTTGTTGTCGAACCCATACCCCGTAGCAATTATTTGAACGGATTGAACAATCGCGCTTTGCTGCATACTTCCACTGCAATAGCGACTTGCAGGCTTGCACATAGTTGCGTGATTTTAAATTACGAAGCATGGAAGACTGCGACCATGCACCAGTGCCAAACTGGTATGTGAAGTCCATATACAAGTCATACTCAGCTTGAGAAAGCGGAATACCAATAAGCGTTTTATTGAAAATCTTGGCATCCTTATTCATATGGAATTGCAGATATTCAGTGGCTTGTTTTTTTGAAATCGGTGGGTCAGTAATTTTGACAGGCTTACCATTTGGGTAGACCGTTGTGCCTGTGCCAATAGTTGCCACTTTGACACTATCGTAATAGGGCTTAAGTACTGTTCCTTCACGGCTTTGCGTCCAAGCAACACCACCCAGACTAATCACAGTCGCCATAGTTACAGCTATCTTGGTTTTATTCGACATTGCATTCATCCTTTGCTTTTCGTAGCGCAATTTCATGAAGTTGATCTGCACGCTGATCTTCTTTTTTCTTGTAGTGCCAATTAATTAAAAAACTCAAAAAACTAACTAATAGGCCACCTAAACCAATGCAAACACCAAGGACTGTCATTGGATCAAGACCAGCTAACCAGCCAACAAATGAAACCCCACCACCAGCAACTGCAGTTTTTGAAGAAGCACTTGTTATGGCTGCACTTGCTTCAATTGCTGTTTGTGCATGATCTGCCATGCTCCCCCCCTTTTTTTGGTAATAAAAAACTCCACGCATTGGCGTAGAGTTTTATTTAAAGGCGGTTATTTAGCGAACCTTACAGGGGGTTATTCACCAAAAGCAAAGTAACCAGCTTCACGTGCATCTTGACGATTTCGTGATAAATATATGCCATCTTCCGCACGGTCGATACGACGTTGGCGATTACGATAACTTTGGTTAAGGTTGATTCTAGTGATTCGACGTGATGGATTTTTATCATTGAAGCCTTGAATCTCTTCCCAAATTTCATCCATCTCTTGCTGGTCATCCAGCATTTTCGCTCGTGACCATAATGTCATCAAACGGCTACGACGCTCGTTGAGCTTTCGGTTAAGCTGGTAAATTGCTGTTTTGCCTTCATTAGCTGTTCGAACATCTGCTGGTGAGAAACCCATACCTTGTACAAGTAAATCCATTGAGCTGACATCGTCCATGATAGATACACCAGTTTTGTCTTGTACACCCTCATCAGCATAACGATAGGTTTTGGCAAAGTTTTTTAGGAAAACTGGCAGCATAGTCTCAATGCCACGTAAAGTCTGACCTTCAGTAATATCTTGACCACCTTTGACCAAATTAGTTCCTATTCCTGCCACTGGTCCAAGTGCACCGGCCATAGCAGATTCAGCCCACCGCTTACCCTCAAGCCCCTCTTGAACATCCGGAAGTAACATATTATTAATACCAACACGGCCTGATAGGTCTATCGGTGTAAGAGCTCTAGGTGCACCTTTCATCAATAAATTTGAGATCGTGGGTCCAAACGCTTCAGCAAGATAGTTTCGTAATGCAACTTCTGCATCCCAAGGATCATCATCATCCCCGCCCATCCATGATGCAAGTGATAACAACATCCCGACCATAGGTAGCCCAAGCGTACCCGCAAAAGTTGCGTGCATTACCAAAATTGCACCAAGTGATTTCAGGGCTTCTTTCCGTTCAGCTTCTGTCTCACCTTTGATTGACTGATATGTCTGACGAGCTAATGTATAAACCATGTTCTGCCCAAACTGTTTAAACAGTAGAAGAACTTTAGCAACATTACCTTGCATAATACGTGGACGGTTCCCAGAACTGTAATCAAAGTGTCCTCTGTAAGTTGCATCTACAGCTTGATCAAAAGCTGAGTCATGATTTACACCTGCTTGCCGAGCCAAACGGTATGAGGCAATAAAGGTCACTTCACGGTTGAAACGCTCTGCATTATGGAACAAAACACTAGCTGCACGCATAATCGGGCGTGTTTTCCACATAATTCCACTATCTTCACCTTGAGCAATTCCTGCTAAATCATGTGCCTGTGTTACATCAATCACCCCACGAGATACAGCTTCATCGTAAGCCTGCTTTTCGTCCTTATTTAAAAATTTGGAAATATCAGCACTCATTGTTTTATAAAGGTCGGTTTTTGAGCCTTCCCACTTAACCTTATGAAACTCCACACCCTTTCTAAAATCATTCGAAGCTTTAAGTAATTCCTTTCCAGCTTTATCAAATCCCCATTTTGCACCCATAATCGGATATGCTACCAATGCGGTCTGCGATAAATTGACCATAGCAGCTGCTGGTGAAAGACCTAAATAATAAATAAAGCCAAGACTGGTTAATGAACTTGAAAGTGGATGCCCTTTGGGATTCATTAGATTTTCATGGCGTTTGTTCATTTCATCAATAACACTTTGTGCCACAGATTGGTTATAGCTATGATCTTCTTTAATTTGATCATCGGAATACTTTTGCATAGCATCTAATTGATCTGCAAGCTGATCTCCATAACGTAATTTAGCGAGATAATTTGCTCCACTAAACATATTCTGTGCATACGCACGACGAGCATCTTGGCTAAAACCAGCAGTACCTTTACGGTGAATTCCATGCTTTGCCCAACTTAAATCAGGCATTGAAGATAAATAAAGCTGATTTAATGTATCCTCAAAGGCCACTTGTTCAGCTTTAGGTAAACCAAGATTATCAACTTCTGCAAAAAGATTAGACATGAACCCACGCCCCACGGCATCTCTTGAAGATCGAAATTCTTTATCTTTAATGACAGGATCAATTTTCCATTGAGGAAATTTTTTCATCATTTCAGAGCGTATTTTTTGCGCTTCCCCCATAGTTTCTGCGCGACTAACACTCTCAACTTGGCCTGCAGTATTTCTTGATATAACCACATATTTTCCGAACCGGGCTAAAGGAAAATACACACCTTTCACGTAACCATAAAATTGCTGATCCATCTGTTTGATTAAATCTGCTTTCTTTTGGCTTGATAGTGAAGCACGTAAAATTCGTTCTTTAATAGCAAATTGAACTTTGGAGTAGTGTTTTTTATACGAATCACGCGCTTTAACATATATCGCCTGTGCTTCAGGAGACAAAGAATTAAAGTCAGCTCGGAGTTGCTGATATTTAATTTTATTGTCACCAGGTACATACTGTTTTGCAGGATCAATCATGGCTAGGGTTGCGTCATGCATTAAGTCAGCAAGTTGATTTTCGTCTTTTAAGTTTGCCCATTCTCTAACAATTTCATCTGCTTCGGCGCCCGCATCATTTTTATCAGCATCCATTTGAGCAGCTAAATCATTATATTTGTTTAGTTGTGGTAATAGTTTGCTATAAATTTCAGTAAGTTGTCTACGTCCTAAAGCTGACAAGCCGATACCTAACCAATCAGTAAATTTATAACCTGTCTTATCCTTGACTGATGAAATGGAAATATTACTAAGGTTTTTGCTTAAATTATCAATAACATCTTTTGCTGAACTGCTAAATCTAATATCTGAACTTTCGCTATTAAATGTGCCCGTATTCCCCTCAGCTATTTTTACTTGGTTAGGCTCTAGCGCAACAATATATTCATGATTTTCAAATTGATGTACTACACCTTGGTACTTACCTGATTTCGTTGCTTCAACAACTTTATCTCGAGATACATTACCTGTTGTTTTAAATGCATTCCGAATATTTACAAATAAAGGCAGTACAAAGCCATTATTGCCACGGATATTGGCATACATATCAGCTGTGTCAAAACTATCTGTTAAATAGATTCCATCACCTAGAAGTCCATGACCTTGCTTAAACTCATTGAACTTGGTTGAAGTACCATGATAAACAACCTTGGGTTCCCCATTTTCATCCAATACCTGCGATGCGTTTGCAGCATCATTTTCCCAATCACCAAACCATTTCTTAAATTCTGGGGTGCGGACTTGTAACCATTGTTGTTCTGAAAGATGTGTCTTTGCACCGTTTGGCGCTGTCATCCATTGACTTGTACCATAGTATTTTTGACGAATTAAATCCAATGATGACTGATGTTTAATTTGCCCAATCATACGCTCTGACAATGCAAGCATGTCATCAGGGTTCAAATTAAGATTAATACCAAAATTATCAAACACCCATGCTTTTACATATGAAACGATATTATTAATCAACTTTTGCAGTGCATTACGTTGAATCACATTACGTTGTTGCATGGTGGATGAAAGAGTTAATAAGTATGGTAAATATTCAAGCTGCTGACGTTCAGAGCCTTGTTCACGTTCCGCAAGCATCTTTGCAGCCAAAGCAACAGGATTGCCTTGCTCGACCAGCTTATTAAATTGATTCATCAATTCATTATATTGCTTTTGGTTCATCATATTTTGAAAACCAGCATGTCCACCTAATTCATGCAAGAATGTTGGCACTGTGGTTTCAGCAGTCAAATTTGATGCAACAAGTACAGCTTTACCGTTGTAATAAAAACCCTCCACACCATCAACCTGATAATCCTGAATAATTTCAAGCTTACCTTGACGCTCCAATTCAGCAATGGTGTCCTCACCGAAGCGGTCAATCAAAAGATCTCGTACTTGTTGAGTTGTAGAGCCTGTATTGCTTTTAGTGCTACGGCTGTATAGTGGAGTATCAGTATCGTTCTTAGATGAAAATTCTTGATTTTTATATTTACCAAAATAGCTTCGATCAACTACAGCCTTTCTAGCTTCTGACAAAAACATCATCAAATCAGCATCATTGTAACGTGATAGGAACCTATCAAAACCACGATCACGGAACCACTGACGAATAAATCCTATAACTTCTTTTAGCTTTTGACGTACAAAAGGACGTGACTTGGCATTTTGTGCAACAAAAGCAAATAGTTCTCCAACCAAGGCTTGTTGCACATCAGATTCAGCATAAATTCCGTCTTTCGCACCTTGGGTATATGGCTCAATATATGCACTTTCAAACTGTGCCATATCCACACCATTTTTACTGGCGATTTTGCGGATGCCTTCAAGCCCACCTAAAGCATTATAGAGTTGTTGTAACTTGGTTTTATATTCTTGTCCAAATATCTGCTGTAACCACACCTTCACCAACAGCACCAGCTACAACAGGATTGGCTATACCTGAAGCACGACCTAATACGCCACCAGTTAACATTGAAGGTACAGACTCAACGACAGTATTAGCTATTAATGAGGGATTCGTTAAAGCAACTTTTGTTTTATCAACAACTTTATCTGCCCAATCTCCGTCTTTACCAGCATCGGCAAACTCTTGTTGTTGGGCTTTATATTGATCTGTATGTAAATCACCTAGAGCTTGTTTAGCTTCTTTAGGTCGAAAACCAACAGTACCACCTTTATTCTCAAGTGTTTTGCCCACAGCACCATCAGACATGACATCCATGATACCAACAGCCAATTCGGGCACAGCAACCGCACCTTTTAAAGCAGATAAGCCAGTATCTTTTAAATGCCCTAGAACACCTTTATCTTTAGGTTGGTCTGTCTTTTCTTCGCTCCAGTTTTGTTCCCAAGGCTTTTTATTGGTAAAGGCATTGCAAAAACACCTTTATTTGAAACTTGCATAAGCCAAGGATAATTGTCTACATCAAAACCTACAGCGTGTGTTTGAGAAAATTTATAGTCATATTGAAATTGTCCATCTTCATTAGGTTTACCTGTGTATCCAGGCAAACCTACGCCCATTAATTTTTTATTGATGTCTTTGGCTAAGGTTTCAGGCAAAGTAAATTGAATTGTTTCATACTCACTTTGGTCAGCCCCACTTCCAGACTCATCATCTGTTTTCGGCTGTTTGCCATAGCCCCCAACAATTTGCATGACCTCTGCCATTGCCCCACTGTACCAAGTAGGACGTTGCAATTGGTATTGTGTTGAAGCTCTTTCGAATTCAGGGACGACTTCTGTATTTACGCTAATATTAAAGCGTTTCAAGCTGATATCTTGCTCGGGTAGTTCAGCATCTTCACTATAACCAACCAACCGTTGTTGTGTTAATGAACTAATTTTTAGTGCTAGTGCCTCTTCACTTGAAATAGCATCACTACTGATACCACCACAAAACAACATTGGAATTTCTAATTGTTCAATGTCCTCTGTCGCTTCGGTAGTTGTTGGGCTTTTATCAATGATTACCCGAAATATTCCGCCCATATATTGCACGATAAAGATCCCACCATCAGGCAGGTCATAACACATGCGCAGACTCTCTAGATTAGAGGTTTCTTTAAAATTTAAAAAGTTGCGAACCACAGCATCAACATAGGTTCTGTCTTTTGCAGTGAGTTCGCCGCCACCCTTAATCGAGAGACCATGAGGTCTAGGGCTATGCATATTAAACCGTAAGACTTAAACGATAACCCACTTGATATACATCACCACTTTGGAAGGTGCGTGTTGCAGAAAATTTAGTTGCCGAAATTAAAACACCAGACGTTCCACCACGAGTACTGTTGGTCAGCAATGCTGCACCTGTAACATTGAGCGTAGATGTTGTTGCAATCGTCAATGATGCTGTTGCACTCATGTTATCAATTGACCCTGTGGTGGTATTCGCTGGTGTCCATTCAGGACGCGTAGCATTTGTATACCCTTCAGTGGTGCTTACAATTTCGGATGCAACAGAAGCAAAGTTGGCTGCTGTCCAGTTAGCTGCTGGGGCAGTTGCCCCACTAAATAAGGCAAGGTAATAACCCGCTGCCTTAGCTGTACTACCTAAGGCAGTATTCAAAATATGAGCTAGACCTTCTGTAACTACAAGGTTTGGAGTACGTTCCCATTCACCATCATTGAGTCGATCAAAGTACTCTCCCTTCACCATGATCCCTTGTCGTGGCAAATACAAACCTTCTTCCGTCAAATCAAATTGTTCGTTATGTAGGCTTTGCTGAATTTCTTTGTGTAAAGCTTTCATTTTTACAACCTAAGTAATAAATTTACCCTTAGGTTACTGTGGTTATGATTCGTCGCCCTAGCCTTACAGACCTGCTCAATTTCGCGGTAATTCCTTGAAGCTTGCCAGCTTGGTACTGGATGATTTGCCCTGTAGCTGTACCCAAGACATATCCATTTTCTGCCAACCATAAAGCCACATTAGAGTTTTGGGAAACATCATCCCCAACCAAATCAGCATCTACCAAAATACAGCTATCATAAATTGGGGCTTGAGTAGATTTACGGGTATAGCTCATATCCTTTGGCTGAGCCCCAGTTAAAAAGGCAACATGGTCAGTCTGCCCAACCCAAATGCCGCCATCAACAGGCTGAATAAAGGTAATCCGCTGTGGCATCATCATATAGCCATGGCGTTCATCATAAAGATGATATGCCATTGGCTCAGAAAACTTGATTACATTACGCTCCGCGGTAATCAAACGGCCATTCCAGTATTTCATGAATTTTCCGCTTGGCATGGGTGATAAATGTTGGAACTCTGCAATTTTCCCTAATCGGCTAATCTCATGGATAGACACCTGATTGGTTGATACTGGGTAAGTGCCAAACTTGTATAACTCAGCGCCATTACGCTGTGTCACATAGATAGCAACGTCTGTCACGGTATCATCAATGCAAAATGGTAAAGTAACATTAATGCTTAAGTCATTGATCTGGTCATAATTACTCTGCCCAGCTAATTCGACATGAGACATTGCCGATACTGCCGATTCAACACCTTTACGAAGCCATGAAATAGCCACACCGTATTGACCTGTTTTGAGTGTACCATTGCCATCCTGCTGCAATAACGGCGAAGCTGGTGTGTCAATGGTTAAAGGACTGATCGCAAAACCATTATAAGAAAATAGTCCTCTTGAGCCGTTGATATAAACCAAATTATTGATCACTTCAAATCGAACATTCTGTCCAACAAATGCAAGATTCTCAAAGGTCCATGTCTGCGTATTCACTTTCACTAGCTCGCCATCTAGCGTTGCAAATACATCATGATGCAATGGACTTTGCCACAAATTCTCATAATTTAACGATGTAACCAATTCCCCAGATGGGCGTAAATTCACTTTACCCGACGATGAAATATCAACATTCAAGGCATCACGTACAAATAAGAATGGCGCATCACCCCCACGCTTGAGCTCATCATCATCCTGAACATTGTTTATTCCAGCCAGCGGAAGTAGACGTTCTGCCATCACCATGCCCCTTTACGAAATTGATCTGAGTTTCCATCAGGGCGAATATAGTGGACTTTATTTTTAATATCAGGGGTTCCTGCTTTCCAAGCATCTAACCCTAAAACTGAAACCATAGAAGCCGCAGCTTCTTGGCTTTCAAAGCTGAAGTTAATTGGGCTCTCACTTGTTAAACCTTTTGTCGTTGTTGATTTAAACGCAAATGTAAATTCCATAATACTCACCATAAAATGAATAGACTTTCACCAGTTTTAGAGAGGTTTTATGCACTTACAGCAGCTAGGCAGAAACTAATAATCCCGGTTGATTCATCAATGCTGACTGTTGGGGTTCCCGACAATGTTATGCTTTCTACATTAAATACCTTATCAGGTATTAGGCGTACACGCTTATCTGTCGCACTGATGTTTGTAATGACCAAACCAATCGCGGCTTCACCTGTAATTCCAAGAGTATCCTGATTGGGTTCAAGATAACCTTCCATGTAGTTGTAACCTTCTACAGCTGCCATTGCGGGACCAATACTTTCATCATAAAGAATCCCATCAATTTCAACTTGCCATAAGATGTCACTTTCATCAGTTGTCACATAAGGCAAATCAGGGAAAATTGTGAGTGATGATGTTGCACCATCACAACTAATTGTATTCCCTTCTTCCCCTTCATCAGTAGTGTCATAATACAAACAAGCATTGAAACTACCATCATCGTTTTTACTGATTGTTGGGTTCTGCATCCAATCCACCGGAGAATAGATATTAAAATCGAGTGCACTATTAACGACAGTAAGATTACTCACACGATATTCAATTAGTTCAGATATTAAGAATAGCTCAATCACGCCATCATATTCACTCGATACGGGGTTGTCTGTCTGATCCCATATAGAAAAACCTAGCACCGCACTGATTGTGGATGTTATGTCATTATTGTCAACATCATAAAAAGTTGAACTCGTTGAATCGAAACGGATAAATGCATCTATAAAATCACCACCATTAAGTGTGAAAGTAATCTCAATTCCAGTCGGAACGGTTTGATTAGGAATGTAAATATCTAACCAAGAGACAGCACCATCACAACTAATCACCACGATTTCAGGTGTGTCCACAAGGGTAATTCGGTCATATATAAGCCCTTCGAGATCTGGTGCTTCATTATTATCAAGACAAACAATAAAAACCAAATCATCCACTTGGCCTGTATGTGTCATCGTATAACTACCTGTCTCATCTGTGACAGCACTTCCCAACAATGAGCCATCACTTCTTAGAAACATGAAAACTTTACAATTAGCAGAAGGTTGACCTTCTGGATCCCCCACATAACCCTGAACATCTATTCCCATTTCAATTCACCCTATTCCCAATTAAACACGGAAGATGCGATTGTCATCATCACCCCAAGCAATCACCATGTCTCCACCATTTGGTGTAATGGGTAGCCCAGTTGCCATGTCAATACACATAATCAATGGGCTAGTGGCTTCCTCGCCTGTATCTTTGTAGATCACCACAGCTTCAATGGACTCACCCGTTACACTGGTAAATGTCACATCATCAGCATCAGCCGCACCACCTGTTGTGGTCTTGTTGATTAAAAGCTCTGGTCCAGCTACACGCGCAGCGGATGGAATATCAGATAGGTATTGGTCAGTTGATGCATCCAACGTATATTCACCTGTATCAATCAAAATGCATTTAATCGTATCTGTGAGCCAGTTAATTTGTGCTTCTAAAAAGCACTGCCGCGCATAGTCGTAGAGAATATTAGCCATGATAGTCCGATAGATTAATCACATAGCACTATTAAAAAATGGAATATTGAATTGGTGTTAACCTTACAGGGGAAAAAATTAGCCTATTATTTATTTGTAATGCTTACAATAAACATAGAAAATAGATCATAAAACAAACAACACAAACGTATCGCAAAAGAAGGTACTAATCATGAGAAAAACACTACTTTGTTTTATAACAACCCTTTATACCTTACCTATTTCAATGCAAGCTTTTTCATCAACCCTAGAGTGGGAGGTAAACAATCGGTTTCCATTATTTAGTGACAGCCAGTTTTTAAATGTCAAAAATAAGTTAAGTCCATATACGACAGAAATCCCACCACAAGAGATGATCGAAGCATTAAGGTCATCAATGAATAATTTATCAGATACTGCTTGGGATAAAACAACGAGATCTTATAAGCAGGATCAGCTATTTAAGGACCAACATGTTGTTAATGTTACCTCTCCAATTTTGTTCGGATCGTGTAATTGGAGAGTAGAAACAGAATCTACCCATGCAAACTTCACAACTAACTGCCAAAATGGACTGAGTTTTAAAGCCCAATCCAATCAAAAATACCTAGTTAAGCTACTTAATAGTCATGGCAAAGTTAATGCAGAAGCTACAGTTCAAGTTATTCCTAAACTAGTGGTCGCATTAGGAGACTCATTTGCATCAGGTGAAGGAAATCCAGATCAGCCAACTGTATTCAATAAATGGACTAAGAAAAAATCATTACAGCATGATTGGATATTAGATCCAAATTCAGAATGGCCTCCTCGTGAAGCAATCCAAAAGTCTGCTGAATGGCTCGATGCACCCTGCCATCGTTCACTATATGCATGGCCAACGATTGCTGCCTTATATGAAGCAATAAACAACAAACACTCTGTTATTCAATTTGCATCTTTTGCCTGCTCAGGGGCAGAAGCCTATGATGGCCTTATAACACAACAGAAATCCCTTGTAGGATTGCTTGGGACTTTTAAGCAATCCAGTTCTCAGCATAAAAAGCTATCTGAAAGTGAAGTAAATAATACTTCTCAACAATTTGCCTTAGCGAAGCTACTATGTAACAAGCAAACGATAAATGAGTTTAATACTCCTTTTATAAAAAAAGTGGAGAAAGGATTCAACAAGGATCAAAATTATTTTGGTGCAGTTGAAATCGCTTCATGTCAATCTCCACGGCACGTAGATCAAGTTCTTTTAGTGTTAGGTGGTAATGATGTTGGTTTTAGTGGTGTTGTAAAATGGGTAATGAAACCCAACCCTTTAACTTATAAATATATAGGGAAAAGCCTTAATCCAGGTTTTTTAAAATACCTATATATGGTCGATCCTAAAAAACCAGAAATGCAAGAAGCTTTGAATCGAATTCCTATGCTGTATGAACATGTTAATGTTGGATTCAACAAGCTAAATATTGATCCAAAAAATGTTAATTTGATGTTATATCCTGATCTTAGTCCAATTAAAACTGGAAGCTCCCCACAAACATTAAAAAGAGAATTGGAGTATTGCCAACACCGTTCGCGTGAAGCTAATCGTATATTTCAGAAATCGGTATACTATAAATTAAAGGGAATTTTCCCAATTTTAAAAAATGACAATGCTAATTTTGGGTTTATCCCAAACAGCTTAAATACCTTAGGACCAACTTTTATAGAACCTTTAAGGAATAAACAGATAATCGCTGCATCTGGTATTGGCTGGAATACTTTTGATTCACAAGAATCATTCTATAATTCTGGCATCTGTTCTGGGAGCTTAGAATGCGTAACAGGTTTCTGTACCACTGGAAATAGGATTAGGTGGTATTCAAGTGAAATAGACCCTCAACACCTACCGCTATATAGTGGTCCAGCCATTGAGGATATAACCAAATATGATGCATATGACCCTCTACGCCAACGAGGTATCAGATATGGGTATGATGCATTACTAACGGGCTTGCGATTAGATAAGAATCAAAATTTGCAATTTGATTGGATCACCAACACCGCTCACCCAACAGCAAATGTACATGCAAAAATTGGACAATACGTATTCAACCAACAGAAGTTAAATAAATAATTAGTATCATCGCCCATGTTATATACATGGACGATGTATCAAGGCATAAAAGGAACTACAGCATGAGGTATATCCTTGCGTGTAATTCGACGTAAATCACTATCAGAACGAATACCGAAATAGTCTGTAAATACCTGTTCTGCTTGCGCAGATCGGTTTGGATCAAAGAACTCTGCATCAGGCACATTAAATGCCTGGTGCAATGCCCACTGAACCAAATGGACGTGATGAATCGAGTTTATTTCAGGAATATCTATATCATTTTCAAGAGCTGACAATGGAACACGATAACCCTCTAGTTGTACTTCACCCTCAATTGAGGGAATAGGTACAAGGCGAATACCCGTGTCGTCCTGAATAGCAAATTGAGGTACCCCCCTCATCAACTTCCAGTTGTCGCATTTATAACGTTGGTCCATATTTTCAGCCGACATTAATGCCAAATAATGACCTCGAGTACCATCACCAGGCTCAAACCAAATACGACTTAATTCATACAGTGATTCATGTAAGGCATAGTTTGCCACTCCTGTGGTTAAAGTAATCTTACATACTTCTTCATTTTGAGATTCATGCAATAAACGACCACGGATACACGCTTCACTTACAGCATCATTCAGCCAATCAATAACACTGGCATCATCAATAAAATATGGCTCTACCTTATCGTTGGCCAGTGTACGAAAACGGCTGATCAGGTCGCTTAATTGCATTACACCACCCCAAATCGCTTGATTAAATCAACCACTTGGTTCTGCAAAGTTTTTACACTACTTCGCCCGTCTAGTTCTTGGTCATACTTATTTTTAGCGTAATCAATTAAACTCTTTTTATCACTGATACGCTCAACAGTATCAATCTCATCTAATTCAATTGTTTCCTTTTCATTATCCTTATCTTGTTGTTTCTTCGCCTCATCCAAGATCGTAGAAGTATCATCGGTCTGTTGACCATCTTGCTCAGATGAATCAAATACTTGCTGTTCATAACGCTGAAACTCAGGATGTTTGAGCAAATTCCCAGCAATATTACTTGGGACATGACGAACTTGCCCTTTCGTAAATGTAAGATTTGAACCATATAAGAGGTCAATAAATTGATCTTTACGTCCTATATATTGGATTGCAATACCACTCGAACCTAAAGATGTTGCAGATAGCGTTACAGGCGTTTGTGCATTCAGTGCATTCGTTTGGATTTTTTCTCGCAGATTTTTAACCTCATCTGCCAAAGCTAAATACTCCCCTACGTCAGGAAGATCCTTCATTAAATGTACTGTGGCACGGAATAAATAGTCTTTGGCTTTCTGTTCAGGCGGTAATTCATCATAAGGCAAGAAACAAGGATGCTCTTTTTTATCGGCATCTTTGACTTCACCATAAACCCAACCTTCTGCCTCTTTCTGTGCATACCATGATTCATGGGATTGCTCAGGGGTGGCATCAGGATTGGCTATATGCATTTCAACACCAGCTACAGCACTATTTTTTTGCCAATCTGGTGCATCATCCCATGTAGGCTGACTATCATCACCCAAAGACTGACAATACGCAGCATTAATCGAATGGCACAGCATGGCGATTGCTAAAGTTTTCATCTCATTTTCCTTTTCATTTATCTTGAAAAAAAGGCGATGTAAGCACAGCTACTCACACCGCCAAAGGCTCAACCAACCAAAATTAACGAGGGCCTTTTAATTCACCAGTCACCATAATTTGGATCTCTGATGCTTTCGCATTTGCTGCACCTGAAATCGTTAAGATTAAGCGTGCTGGCTTAGGTAAGGTGAATAGCTTCGAACCATTTGCACGTACACGACCCACAGTAGCCAAATCGCCATCATTCACAAAATATGATGAATTTTGAGGAGCATCATCAACATCAGTACCATCAGAATATTGAAAACCTAAGTTGCCTTTGATTGTTGCTGTCATACCTGTTGAAACAATGATCTGGGCATCTTGCAGATTCATCCCTTCAGGTAATTCACCCAAGTCAATAACATCACCTACGGCAATTGCGGCTGTTGAATCTGAGTCAATCACTGCACCTGTTGCATTCGTCTGTAATGAATACACCAAACTCGTTACATTGCCGTAAGGAGTGAAGCCACCAAATTGACGGTCACGTGCCGTCTTGCGTTTAATCGTTGCCATAACTGCAAACTCCATTCATTCAAAGATTAAGAGGGTTTGCCCGTAGTGAAGATCACAACGGGCAGCACCTGTTTACACTTACAAACCACGACCAAAGATTGGAACAGCGGTATCCACCACAGTTACACCGTAGTCCGTGAATTCCTGACGCTCACCCGTGTTCACATCAAAACGAATCTTAGACACGCCACGAATCGCACCAATGAGCAGTTCCCATTTATCACCATGGTCTAAATCTTTCTCAGACCAGAAGAACGGCGCACCTGAGTGCTCAGATGAAGCCATAGCTTCAGCAATAGCTTGACCACCCAGAATGATTGAACGATCGACAGCAAATTTTTCACCGAAGCTTGCTGGCACAATTGCATTTGACTCAACTTCCGAGTTATATGCAGCGCAATATTTGATATTGTCTCCGGCATAGAAACGAATCGGGCGCGGCATTTTGCGGATGATAAAGTTATTCCAAATACCCACATCACCCGTAAATAATGGATGTTGCTTTGCTTGGCTAGCACGAGCCCACGCAGCTGATTGGAATGAACGAAAACCTGGTTGTGCTGCAAATTTGTTGTATTGATCAGGTGACACCAACCACACGCGAAGTGGTGAGTCATCCGCGTTAGAATCACCTTCAAACTTACAAATTGGTGGAGGTAAGGCGATGGTATCCAATACAGATTTCATTGAATCCACGGTGTCCATCGTGAATAGATCACCTGTTTCTAATTCAACTTCATCTGCTGTTTGTTTAAATAACTGAACACCTGAACCATCAACGAGAAAGTGACGGTTTTTAGTGGGTGCTTTAACGTTGTTCACCATAATTTCTTTGAAGTCTTTATGGTTTTCCGTCGGAATAGCCCACTCAATATTGTTATGAAAGCCACGTGCACCAGCCATGTGGACTAAAAGCGATTGATCGCAGTAACGATCCATTAAACTCTGAGCCACTGGTCGACCAAGCTTGCGTAAATCCGCAGGACTACGGATTTGTGACATCACATTACCCAAGTCAACAGGGAAGCGTGCTTGATTCACACGCAAGCGGTCTTCATTCAAAGACATCCCTACGCCACGACCTTCGGCATGTGCACTTCCCATAATCGGATAAGCACCGACAGGGTTAAGTAAATGGAAAGTGACCTCATCCCCGCGACCTTTCCCCAAGTCTTGTACACGTACAATAGGCATGTGTTGAGTGGTCTGTTTACGCAGTGTTGCATCAGCGCCAGCTTCACCTTTAGGCATTTTCCCTGCTAAAAGGTTCAAGGTGCTGTTTCGTTGCATGTGTGTAGCGAACAAGCCAACGGCCTGAGTCACCATATTTGTTTTTGCACCATAAGCGGCATTGGTTTTATTCGTCATGTCGACTCTCCACAATTTAAATTACACACGGCGATTCAGGTATTGCTCACGCTGTTCTTCTGTCCATGTCGACATTTCTTCGATCATTTGCGCAGGTGTCATATTGGCAATGCGTTCATCACGAGAAACACCAGCAGGAGAACCAGCGGGTAAATCTGAAAGGCTGTGAGGTACTTGTGTTTGAGCGTTTTTTACAGCTTGCTGCGCTGCTGCTTTCACCGCATCAGGTTCGGCAGCTTGTTGAATTGATTGATTTTCAGATTTATACAATCCTAAAAGCTCGACAACTTGTGAGGCTGTTCCACCATTTAAGACCGTTTCGTAAGCACCTTTGGTAATACCCGGTTGTGCATTCATCCAATCAGTGAACTCTTTAGATTCAACAATTGACTCTGCATCGGGATGTGCCGTAAAGATCTCGGTAAAGTGTGCTTGTTCTGCACTAAGTGCTTGTTGCTGTTGTAATGGTGCTAAAGCGTCTTTTAAGCGCTGGTCGACCATTGCTGCAACACGCATATCTACAACTTTCTGAATACCTGCAGCTAAGTCTTTCTCACTAAAATCACCAAAGACAGCAGGATCTACACCCTGTTCAATGGCTTGTTGTGCAATTGCTGCTTGATTATCTTGAGTTGTAGGTGCTTGACCGTTCTCGATACGTTGTTGTGCATCTGCTTGAAGCTTTGCAAGTTCACTCTGTGCATCTTCAAACTTTAGCTTCCACTCTTGTTCACCCTTGCGCGCATCTGCAAGTCGTTCAAATGGAATCGTGTGCTTACCATCTTTTGCCAAAACCACAGCATTATCAGCATTGAGCTGACTTTCATCAGGTTGCTGCTGTGCTTGAGGTTCCGTTTTAGGTGTATTGGCTTGTTCCTGTTCTTGGGTAGATGCTGGCTGGCTACCTTCTTCCGCAGGGTTAGGTGCGGTATCGCCATAAAGCTCTTGATCTATCAATTGAGCTGCAAGTTCAGGTGTTAGTTTTCCACCATTTTCATCAATCAACTGTTGTTGTTGCTCTGTAATATCCATGTCTTTCCTATCACTTATCGCTGTGACCGCTAAGGCGAATGGCTAGAGTTACTAGCGTTTAGCTGCTGATTGCTCAACATGAGGTAAGTTTCAGGGATTTGGATATAATGGTGTTAGCCTTACAGGGGTGAACTTTTTAATATTAATCTTAGAGTAATTTATGGATAGATATATTTATATTTATTTTGGAGCAATTGTTGCAGCAATCATAACAGGCATTGTTGCATACATCACTTTGGTTGTTAACAAAGAAAATCATATCTCTAATTTTAGACAGGATTGGATTAACTCTTTAAGAATCGAAATTTCAACTTTCTTGTCTCTAATTTATTCTTATCATTGGCTAATGAAAAAGGTTAAATTTGACCCAGATTACGAGGCAATTAGTGCTTATTTAGATGATGCTAAAA
>NZ_BKFU01000065.1:0-17623 GCF_008980265.1 Acinetobacter sp. TUM15064
GAAATTCATGCGCGTGTGGCAGTTCTGAATAGATTTACGGAATTAGGTAGACCTCGCACCCAAGTTGTGTCTTAAATTTGAATGGATTGGGGAGAACTCAGCTTTTGAATGTTTATGCAACAAAGCCTATCTGATTTATCATTTTCAAACATTGTTTCATTCGATACCATTATTTGGATCTATTTAAATCATTACTCTGATTTTGAAGGAATTATCTCATGAAATTCTCGAAAAAATAAAGGATTACTATACGTCTAAAGAAGATTTTTGATGTCCGATATGATATTTATGGGGCTAAAGAATGATAAAGTTTTTCTACATCATCTGTCTGTAACTGCTCACGCATTTTTAAAAACTGCTTTTCATCTAGGTCATAGAGCTTCAGTGCAAGCAGTTTTTCGATGTCTGCTTCGGGAAAGCGATATTTAATAATCTTGGCAGGTACTCCACCCACAACAGCATAGGGTGGAACATCTTTGGTCACGACAGCACCTGTTGCTACTACAGCACCTTCACCTAACTTCACACCTTGCATAATCATGGCACGAGAGCCAATCCAACAGCCATCCCCAATGATGGTATTACCTGCGGGAACAAAACTACGCGTATCAAAGGGAAAAGCTGAAATCCAGTCAGTACGATGCAGTTGGTTACCGCCCATCATAATGACGCATTCTGCACCAAAACAAACGAAATTGCCGATATAGAGCTGATCAATCGGTTTATCTATGGTTGAAGGCTTATCATGTAAATAACGCACGACACAACGTTCAAAACCCTGATCCCAATACGCTGAGTAGTAAGAATAATTCCCTTTAATGTGAATATTCGGATTCTTCACCGTTTTAGAGATGAACTCAAACTCACACCAGTGTTTGACAGGAGAATTGATCAAAGGTTCAGACATAGAATGATAACATTGCAGGGTGTAGGGAATTATAACAAATAAAAGTCTTGCTTTGAAAAAGAGAGGGGAATGAATGCTTTAAATCTAACACTCTCTTGTTTGATGTACCTCATCCTAACCGTATTCTTTAGATGGAAGGAGTATCCATGGTGAATTAAATTTTGGGTTTTGGTAGGCAGGTTTGTATATCTTAAACCCATCGCATTTTTGTAATGAAATTTCCCTTGTCCATAATAAGAGGATAAAGGAGAGGTATTTGGGGAAATATAAAAACAAAAAACCCCTCAATCGAGGGGTTTTACAGCCGTAAATATCAAAGAAACTTAGATATATGCAACTTTTACAATTTCGTATTCAACTTCACCTTGAGGTGTTTGAATTTTTACTTCGTCGCCTTCGCTTTTGCCCAAAAGGCCACGTGCGATAGGAGAGTTCACTGAAATTTTATTGATTTTAAAATCAGCTTCGTCATCACCCACGATCATATAGGTCTTTTGTTCTTCGGTGTCTAAGTTTTCGATAGTGACTGTCACCCCAAAAACTACACGACCGTTTTGTTCAAGTTCTTTGACATCAATCACTTGAGCTGCACCCAATTTGCCTTCGATGTCTTGAACACGACCTTCACAGAAACCTTGTTGCTCACGGGCAGCATGGTATTCCGCATTTTCTTTTAAATCCCCGTGCTCACGTGCTTCAGCAATTGCCGCAATAATACGTGGACGTTCAATACTTTTTAATTGATGTAATTCTTTCTCTAAGGCTAACTTGCCTTGGGGAGTCATAGGATAACGTTGCATTGTTGTCCCTCAAGTCTGTGAGTGTAAAAAATATAGGTTTATAAATGAAAAAAGCCCGCCACCGAGAGGTGACGGGACTTCTCGGTAAACGAATTAACCTACAGTTTGTAAATCTTGCAAACGGTATACATCCATTGGCAATTGAATCGCAAAAGCTTGGCATACAGCATCAGCACCGTTCAAGGTCGTTGTGTTATACACTTTCGCTTGAAGCGCTGAACGACGAATCGAGAACGAATCTTGTTGAGCTTGTTTGCCTTCAGTTGTATTGATAATGAGGTGAACTTCGCCATTTTTCAAGCGGTCCACGATATTAGGACGACCTTCAGTGACTTTATTTACACGTTCACACTCAATACCAGCAGCTTTAATAAACTCGTAAGTACCACCAGTTGCAAGTACTTTGAAACCAAAGTCTACTAATTTTTTCGCAATACCAACAGCACGAGGCTTGTCTGAGTCACGCACAGAGATAAATGCATGCTTTACTTCGCCTTCTGTAGGAAGACCAGGTACGCGTTCATTCGAGCCTAACACAGCTTTGTAGAAGGCTTCACCAAATGTTTTACCTACACCCATGACTTCGCCTGTAGATTTCATCTCAGGGCCAAGAATAGGGTCAACACCCGGGAATTTGTTGAATGGGAACACCGCTTCTTTTACAGAGAAGTGAGTCGGGATGATTTCTTTCGTGAATCCTTGAGATTCTAAAGACTGACCCGCCATACAACGTGCAGCAACTTTCGCTAAAGACTCACCGATACATTTAGAAACGAATGGCACAGTACGCGATGCACGTGGGTTCACTTCTAGGATGTAAACGTCTTCGCCTTTCACAGCAAACTGTACGTTCATCAAACCAACCACGCCAAGCTCTTTCGCCATAGCAACAGTTTGACGACGCATTTCGTCTTGGATTTCAACTGAGAGCGAGTACGGAGGAATCGAACATGCTGAGTCACCTGAGTGAATCCCTGCTTGTTCAATGTGCTGCATAATGCCGCCAATCACAACGTCTTTACCGTCAGATACACAGTCTACGTCAACTTCGATCGCATCATCTAAGAAACGGTCAAGAAGAACAGGCGCTTCATTTGATGCTTGAACTGCATCACGTAAGTAGCGTTTAAGCTCTTCGTCGTTGTATACGATTTCCATCGCACGACCACCGAGTACATAAGAAGGACGTACCACAAGTGGGTAGCCTACTTTCGATGCTTCAGCCATACCTTCTTCAGCAGATTTTACGATGCTGTTGTTTGGCTGACGAAGTTGAAGACGTTGAATCATTTGTTGGAAACGTTCACGGTCTTCTGCACGGTCAATCGCATCTGGTGATGTACCAATAATTGGCGCACCCGCTTCTTCCAAAGCACGAGCCAATTTAAGCGGAGTCTGACCACCATACTGAACGATAATGCCTTTTGGCTTTTCAGTACGTACGATTTCAAGTACATCTTCCAAAGTGATTGGTTCGAAGTACAAACGATCAGATGTGTCGTAATCCGTTGAAACTGTTTCAGGGTTACAGTTCACCATGATGGTCTCGTAGCCATCTTCACGCATTGCAAGCGCCGCGTGTACACAGCAGTAATCGAATTCGATCCCTTGACCAATACGGTTAGGACCACCACCGATCACCATGATCTTATCTTTATCAGATGGGTTTGATTCACATTCTTCATCGTAAGTTGAATACATGTATGCAGTGTCAGATTCAAACTCTGCTGCACAAGTATCCACACGTTTGTAAACTGGAGTCACGCCCAAGTTCCAACGGTGCTTACGGAATTGTTTTTGTGAAATACCCATCAAGTTCGCGATGCGAAGGTCAGATAAACCTTTGCGTTTGAACGAACGAATGTTATTCGCATTCAAATCACCAAAACCTAGGGTTTTGATTTCATTTTCAGTTTTGATGATGTCTTCGATTTGGATTAAGAACCAACGGTCAATTTTGGTTGCTTCAAAAACATCGTCTAAGCTAAAACCGTGACGGAAAGCATCAGCTACATACCAAATACGCTCAGGACCCGGAACTTTAAGCTCTTGAAGAATCTTTTCGCGTGCGCCTTCAGCACCCACTTCGATTTTTTCGTCAAAACCAGAAACACCCACTTCAAGACCACGAAGTGCTTTGTTTACAGACTCTTGGAAGTTACGACCAATTGCCATGACTTCACCCACAGATTTCATCTGTGTCGTTAAAGTCGCGTCTGCTTGTGGGAATTTTTCAAAGTTGAAACGTGGAACTTTAGTTACCACGTAGTCAATTGCAGGTTCGAATGACGCAGGAGTAGTACCACCTGTGATGTCATTTTTCAATTCATCAAGGGTATAACCAACAGCCAGCTTCGCAGCGATTTTTGCAATCGGGAAACCTGTTGCTTTTGATGCAAGAGCAGATGAACGTGATACACGTGGGTTCATCTCGATGATCACCATACGGCCAGTATTCGGGCAAATACCGAACTGAACGTTAGAACCACCCGTTTCCACACCAATTTCACGAAGAACTGCTAAAGATGCATTACGCATCAATTGATATTCTTTATCTGTCAATGTTTGCGCAGGTGCAACAGTGATTGAGTCACCTGTATGCACGCCCATTGGGTCAAAGTTTTCAATTGAACAAACGATGATACAGTTGTCGTTTTTGTCACGAACAACTTCCATCTCGTATTCTTTCCAACCAATTAAAGATTCATCAATCAATAATTGTTTAGTTGGAGAAAGATCGAAACCGCGTTCACAGATTTCAAGGAATTCTTCACGGTTATATGCGATACCACCGCCTGAACCACCCATCGTGAATGACGGACGGATAATGACAGGGAAGCCGAAGCGCGCTTGAATCTCTAAAGCTTCTTCCATGTTTTCAGCAATGGCAGCTTTTGGACATTCAAGACCAATTTTACGCATTGCTTCATCAAACAGTTTACGGTCTTCAGCTTTTTCAATCGCATCTTTGGTCGCGCCAATCAATTCAACATTGTATTTTTCTAAAATACCGTTGGCATCCAGTGCAAGCGCACAGTTTAATGCTGTTTGACCACCCATAGTTGGAAGAACCGCATCTGGACGCTCTTTTTCAATGATTTGAGCAACGGTTTGCCAAGTGATTGGCTCGATATACGTTGCGTCTGCCATTGTAGGGTCAGTCATAATGGTCGCTGGGTTAGAGTTCACCAAAATAACACGGTAACCTTCTTCACGAAGGGCTTTACACGCTTGCGCACCTGAGTAGTCAAACTCACATGCCTGTCCGATGACAATCGGACCTGCACCAATAATTAAGATGCTTTTAATGTCTGTACGTTTAGCCATGATCGCTTCCTTAATTACTTCTTAGATGCTTCGATAAGTTCGATGAAATGATCGAACAATGGTGCGCAGTCATGCGGACCAGGGCTTGCTTCAGGGTGACCTTGGAAGCTGAACGCTGGCTTGTCTGTACGATGAATCCCTTGAAGAGTTTGATCGAACAAAGACTTGTGCGTAGCTTTTAAGTTTGCAGGAAGTGTTTCTGCATCCACTGCGAAGCCATGGTTTTGAGAAGTAATCATCACCGTACCATCTTCGATGTTCTGTACTGGATGGTTAGCACCGTGGTGACCGTGCGGCATTTTCACCGTTTTAGCGCCAGAAGCGAGTGCAAGAATTTGGTGACCTAAGCAAATACCAAAGACAGGTAAGTTGCGAGCGTCTTCTACAATTGTTTTTACAGCTTCAATTGCGTAGTCACATGCAGCTGGATCGCCAGGGCCGTTCGATAAGAACACGCCATCTGGATTCAACGCAAGTACGTCAGCAGCAGGAGTTTGTGCAGGTACCACAGTGAGTTTACAACCGCGGTCAGCAAGCATACGTAAGATGTTGGTTTTGACACCGTAGTCGTATGCAACAACATGGAATTTAAGTTCAGGTTGTGTAAAGCCTTTGCCTAAAACCCAAGAACCTTCGCTCCATTCGAAGCCTGTTGGGTCACAGCATTCTTTCGCTAGGTCTAAACCATTTAAACCACCAAAGGCACGAGCTTTTTCTAAAGCTTGTTCTTCAGTAATATTTTCACCAGCAAGGATGCAACCATTTTGTGCGCCTTTGTCACGTAGAATACGAGTCAATTTGCGCGTATCAATATCCGCAATCGCAACGACATTATGTTCTTTTAAGTATTCGCCTAAAGATTGCGTTGATCGGAAGTTGCTATGCAATAAAGGTAGGTCACGAATGATCAATCCATTGGCCCATACTTTATGAATTCGACCTGACTCAGCGTCTTCATCATTACAACCTGTGTTACCGATGTGTGGGTAAGTTAGAGTCACAAGTTGTTGTGCATAACTTGGGTCAGTCAAAATTTCTTGATAGCCAGTCATGGCAGTGTTGAAAACGACTTCACCAGTCGTACTACCCGATGCACCAATAGACGTTCCTTTAAAGATCGTACCATCGGCAAGGGCTAAAATTGCTGGGGTGCTCAAACCAAAGCTCCTGAAATTTAGGCTGTAAAAAAGCGAGTAGACGAAAAAAAAGGAAGGCTATCTAAAAACCTACCCTCCCTATGTCTGCTCGCTTGAACTTAACACGGCATTATACGCAACCGCACTATTAAAGTCCATGCCAATAACAAGGAATAAATAATATAAAAGACTTGTATTTTGAGGCGAAAGCTGTTTTTAAAGTTTTGTGAGGAAAATGTAACAACAAATAATTGTCTGACAAATCAAAATCTAAATTTTATCAAATCACGTTAAGCTGTCACTGTCTATATAACAACAGGAATAAAATCATGACTGAACCAAAAGCTGAACCAAAAAGAGTAGCTAAACCAAAGCCTGCGCTGAAAGAAGTCGTCGCAGAAAGCACTGAAAAGCTAGAGCAAGTTGCGAAAGAAGCATCAGAGCAAGTCACTGAAGCTGTAGTTGATAGTAAAGAAAAGCTTGAGGCAGAAGCAAAGCAGTTGAATGCCAGTGTGCAAGAACAATTGCGTCAGTTTAAACAAGATTTGTTGCAGCGTTTAGAAACCATTAAAGGGCAGTTGGCAAATTCTCAAAAAGATATCTCAGAACTAAAAGAGTTTGTAAAAACTGAGTTTACTGCAGTTTTAGATGATTTAACTAAACTGGGCAAAGAGCTAAAAGGTGATGTCAGTGAAATTTCGGTGAAGCATAAAGATCAGTTAACAGAAACCTTTAAGCGCTCTAAAGAACATACGCTTGAGGCTTGGAATAAAGTTTCAAGTAAATAATGGTCTTTGTGCTGACTTGAATTGAAATATATCCATAAAAAAGTGAGGTCAATGCCTCACTTTTTTATATGCTTAGTTTGTGTATAGCTTAGAACTGATGTAGCCAATCACGTTTGTTGTGAAAGTCGGCTTGTTGACCGCTATGCTGCATGGCATAGAACTGTTCACCTTGTGAGGTATTCAACACTGCAGATAAGCCTAGATATAGGTCAGCCCATTTCAGTTTGTGTTGCAACATAAACTCAGTCAGATCAATACTGACATTTAAACCATAGTGGGTGCGCTTCAATTGATTGAGTTCAATATCGTAAGCGACCTGTGGCGGCATATCTTCAGGATAACGATATTCCTCAAACTGATAGGCTTGCCAAGCTTGAGAGGGGGAGAGATTAATCTCGCGATAGTAGTCTTCGCCTTTTACCCCGATAAAGACTTCAAAACAGGTGTTTTCCCATAAAAAGTCTTGACGAGGATTTGAATTCACGACTTCGGGCCAGTGCATGTACACATTAGGGTCGCGTAGCCAAAAGCCGATATTGAGGGTATACGGGCTTTGTTGTTCGATCGCACCGACAAGCGAAATTGCTTGAAAACGACGATCAAATGCACTGAGTTCGTAACTTGCCATAAAAAAATTACAACTATTTTGCTGCGTGTGCGAAACGAACTAAGTTAGACAATTTGGCATTTTGTTTCGCCGCTTTTTTGTAAAGCAATGCAATTTTACCAATCGTTTGTACTACTTCTGCACCCGTAGTAGATGCAATTTCTGAAATGATTGCAGCACGTTCTTCACGGTCTTCGCCCGCGATTTTGACTTTAATCAATTCGTGGTCATTTAAAGCGCGTAAAATTTCTTCAACGACATTTTCAGTCAGACCTGAACCGCCGAGCATAACTACAGGGTTTAAAGCATGTCCGATTTGACGCAAACGCTTGCGTTCCTGAATGGATAAAGTCGCCATAAAGATAACCTAATTTTAAAAACGGCTTAGTATAACAAACTGCGCAATTAAACGCTTTATATTCTGTGGAAATAATCGATTTAGATAATAGAAAAAAACATCTAAAACCCAAGATTTGGATACAGATGTATACTGCAAGCCTAGAGAATTTAACGTACAATTAACTTTAAGAAATTTTAATGTTTTAGAGAGATATGGCAACACGCATTACCAACCAAAAGTTATCCAAAAGTAGCCGTGCGTGGATGAGAGAGCATCTCGATGACCATTTTGTGAAAAAAGCGCAAAAGGAAGGTTATCGTGCGCGAGCAGCTTATAAGTTACTTGAAATTCAAGAAAAATATAACATTATTCGTCCGGGCATGACCGTGGTTGATTTGGGTGCAGCACCTGGAAGTTGGTCTCAAATTGCAGGGAGATTGGTCGGTGATAAAGGATTGGTGGTTGCATCAGATATTTTGGAAATGGATGCTCTGCCAGATGTGACCTTCTTACAAGGTGACTTTCGCGAACAAGAAGTATTCGATAAATTGTTAAATATTTTAGATGGACGTAAAGTAGACGTTGTAATTTCAGATATGGCCCCCAATACATCAGGTAATAAGGCTGTTGATCAACCGCGCCAAATTTACCTATGTGAGCTAGCTATCGATTTTGCAACGAAAGTGCTCGGTCCAAATGGTCAATTTGTTGTAAAGGTATTCCAAGGTACAGGCTTTGACGAATTCCGTAAGCAAGTAGTCGATAACTTTGATGTGTTAAAAACAGCAAAACCTGCTGCATCACGTGCCCGATCGAAGGAAGTATTCTTAGTCGGACAAGGCCGTAAGAAGGCTTTCAAATAAAGTTTACTTGCCAAGTCGTTAAAAATTGTGCATTTTGTACCTTTTTATATTTTGCGAAGCTGATCTTCAGCAGAAACTTTAAGGTCACCCGCTAGGGCATGATCAAATTAGATTGATATGGGAATAAAGCTTTGAGCGATCTCTTCAAGAATGCCATATTGTGGCTAGTGATACTGGGTGTACTGATCCTTATTTTCAGTAACGTCAGTAGCAATGAAAAGCCGACAGCAATGAATTATTCAGAGTTTGTTGCTGCGGTGAATGCTGGTCAAATTAAGCAAGTGACAATTGATGGCGAACGAATTCATGGCCAAAAATCAAATGGTTCAGAGTTTGAAAGTATTCGTCCTGCGGTTCAAGACCCAGAGCTTATGCCTAATCTGATTAAAAATAACGTTGTCGTTGAAGGTACAGCACCACAACGCCAAGGTTTATTGATGCAACTTTTGATCGCAAGCTTCCCAGTACTTTTAATCATTTTGTTATTCATGTTCTTTATGCGCAACATGGGTGGCGGAGCTGGTGGTAAAAACGGTCCAATGAGTTTTGGTAAGTCGAAAGCTAAAATGTTGGCAGAAGACCAAATTAAAGTCACATTTACCGATGTGGCTGGTTGTGACGAAGCAAAACAAGAAGTTGTTGAAATTGTTGATTTCTTAAAAGATCCATCAAAATTTAAACGTTTAGGTGCAACAATTCCTAAGGGCGTATTGATGGTGGGTCCACCGGGTACAGGTAAAACTTTACTTGCAAAAGCAATTGCAGGCGAAGCGAAAGTGCCATTCTTTAGTATTTCAGGTTCTGACTTTGTTGAAATGTTCGTGGGTGTGGGTGCGTCTCGTGTCCGTGACATGTTTGAACAAGCGAAGCGCCATGCGCCTTGTATCATCTTTATTGATGAGATTGATGCTGTGGGTCGTCACCGTGGTTCAGGTACAGGTGGTGGTCACGATGAGCGTGAGCAAACCTTGAACCAAATGTTGGTTGAAATGGATGGCTTTGAAGGCAATGAAGGAATTATCGTCATTGCTGCAACAAACCGTGCAGACGTACTAGATAAAGCTTTACTTCGTCCAGGTCGTTTTGACCGTCAAGTTATGGTCGGTCTACCAGACATTAAAGGTCGTGAGCAAATCTTAAATGTTCACATGAAGAAATTGCCTTCAGTGACTGGTGTCGATGTACAAGTACTGGCACGTGGTACACCGGGCTTCTCAGGTGCGCAATTGGCAAACCTTGTGAACGAAGCTGCACTTTTTGCTGCACGTCGTAACAAGAATACTGTCGATATGCATGATTTTGAAGATGCAAAAGACAAGTTGTATATGGGCCCTGAACGTAAGTCGATGGTGATTCGTGAAGAAGAACGTCGCGCAACCGCGTACCATGAAGCGGGTCATGCGATTGTGGCTGAAATTCTACCGGGCACAGATCCTGTGCATAAAGTGACCATTATGCCACGTGGTTGGGCGTTGGGTGTAACATGGCAGTTGCCTGAACATGACCAAACCAGCCACTATAAAGACAAAATGTTGAATGAACTTTCAATTTTGTTTGGTGGTCGTATTGCCGAAGAAATCTTTATCAACCAAATGTCGACAGGTGCTTCAAACGACTTTGAACGTGCAACTAAAATGGCACGTGCGATGGTCACTAAGTACGGTATGTCTGACAAACTTGGTGTAATGGTGTATGAAGATGATTCTCAGCAATCATTCATGGGTAGTATTGGTAGCCGTACCATTTCTGAAGCAACTCAACAGCAGGTTGATGCTGAAGTCCGCCGTATCATTGATGAGCAATACCGTGTTGCACGTGACATCTTGGAAAATAACAAAGATATCGCGCATGCGATGGTGAAAGCCTTGATGGAATGGGAAACGATTGATCGCGAGCAAATTCGTGACATTATGGAAGGCCGTGAGCCACAACCACCGAAAGTGTATGTTGCAGAAAATCCTGTGATTGATGTAACACCAACAGATGGTCCAAGCACACCACCACCGTTGCCATCAGCAACTTAAGATTTAACTCTTGAAATAAAGGACCACCTTCGGGTGGTTTTTTATTGTGCATATTTTTTTATGTTTTAAAGAAAAATAAGCACACAGCTCTGCTACACGCGTTAAGATAATCCTAGTTGAACTGGAGTAAATTAGATGCAATTGATGGCTTTACCAAAGAAAATCCTACATTGTGGTGAACTATCACTCGATTTGTCGGTACCGCAGGTGATGGGTATTCTGAATGTGACGCCAGACTCGTTTAGTGATGGTGGACAACATAATGGTAAAGTGCAGGCGATTGCACATGCGAAGCAAATGATTGCAGATGGAGCAACGGTGATTGATGTAGGGGGCGAGTCCACACGTCCAGGTGCATCTGTGGTTGAGGTCGAGGAAGAAATTCGTCGTGTTGTTCCAGTGGTGGAAGCCTTGGCTGAACTTGATGTGGTTATTTCGATTGATACTTCTCAACCTGAGGTGATTCGAGCTGCTGTTGCCGCTGGTGCGCATATTTGGAACGATGTCCGAGCTTTGACACGCCCGAAGGCATTAGAGACTGCTGCTGAACTGAATATTCCTGTAATTATTATGCATATGCGTGGTGAGCCGACCACCATGAATGGCTTAGATCACTATGATAATGTTACTCAAGATGTAATAACAGAGCTTTCCCTACGTGTGGATGATGCCTTAAAAGCAGGGGTGCGGCCAGAAAATATTATGATTGATCCCGGTTTTGGCTTTGCTAAAAACGCAAAGCAGAACCTTAAACTTTTAAAAGAATTTCATCAACTGAACCAACTGGGTTATCCTATTTTGTCCGCATTGTCACGAAAGCGCTTTATAGGTGAAGCTTTAGGTGGGGCTGATGCAAGGCAACGAGCTGTGGGTTCTGTAGCAGGACATTTAATGAGTATTCAACAAGGTGCGTCTATGGTACGTGCCCATGATGTCAAAGCGATGAGCGATGCGATTAAAGTTTGGAATGCAATGAACTTAGCTTAGCGGAAAATGCAGTAATGATAGCTTGAGCTATTAGCGTAGTTGACCTGAAGCATTTATTTAAACAAGCAGGATCTTGGGGTTCTGCTTTTTTATTTGGTGATTTGTTTGGTTTATGTTATACAGACTCGTTTTTTAAGTTTCTCGTTTTGAGTGCCTGTATGTTTGCAGATTTACTTCTCCCTATGTTTGATGATGAATACTATCCAGATATTCTTGTTGCCGAAGTGAAACAACATGTTGAAGCTTTTGCCAAGAAAATTGTGAAAGCAAAGTCTGAAGATGATATTTATCAATATGCCAATGCAACTGTCGCTGAAATAAATGAAATGAAGCCCCATTTTGAAGATCTGGATTCATCTTTGGATGATACTGCTGCAGACTTTATTGCAGAAGCCATGATGATGGTGGTGCAAGGTGCAGGTTATATGGATATTGAAATGGAAGAGTTGGTGGTCAATAGAGAGTGGTGAATCACTCTCTATTTTTATGTTCGTGAGATAGATTGGATTAACGAAAGGTTTAAAGTTCATCTAAAAGGTCACTTAGATGACAGCTTTGATTTAGGTGCTCATTTTCAATTGCATCAACCGTCATCACATATTGATCTTTAATCATTTCAGCATTTGCACTGAGATTCAGCCAAAACTTTGGATAAGTTTTTATGAGTGTGCGTATGTGTTGTTCATCACGTGTATGGTTAAAACTTAATTTAAACTCTGCATCTACAGATTTACACGCATGTAAGTAAAGCTGTTGGTCTTTTTCAATGATGGTCCCTGCGAACAGATCATAAAATTTTTCAGTATTTATCTCTGAAGTCTTTGTTTCTGCGTGAGTGATGTTTGAAAGGCTCAGGATTAAAGTAATAAAGCTTAGAATTTTTTTCATATTGTTGTGGTTTAGTGATTTTGATTTATAAATTATAGATATAAAAAAACCAGCATAATGCTGGATTCTTTTATTGCACCATCTTAATTGTTTTAAGAATGGTGCCCGAGGCCAGACTCGAACTGGCACGCTTTGTGGGCGGGGGATTTTAAATCCCCTGTGTCTACCGATTTCACCACTCGGGCATGAGCGCAATAATAGAGGAGGAAATAAATATTGGCAAGTCTATTTGTGCTTATTTGCTTTCTTTTCAATCAATTCAGCAGTTTATGTTTAAAAACTAGCACAATCATCTGTACTGCACTCGTTCAGGCTTCATAAAAATGTCATCGACTTGAGATATGCATGTCATCTTTTTCGCATAAATTTCAAGTCCATATCGTCTTTAGGCTATCCACATGACAAAAAAAATGAACCGCCGAGAACTGATTCAAAAAACTTTGGCTGGATTTGGAGCGTTATCTTTACCGATTTCACTGACTGCATGTGGAGGAGATGATTCAGATTCCGACACACAGCCGACAACTCAAGCACAGTTTTTACATGGGGTGGCAAGTGGAGACCCCTTGCAAACACAGGTCATCATTTGGACTCGTTTGACGCCTAGCGATACTAGTGCACGTTTAGAAGTACAGTGGGAAGTAGCAAAGGACACGGACTTTAAACAAATTGTAGCAACTGGAAAGGTGCTGACCACTGCCACACAGGATTTTACCGTGAAAGTCGATGCCACTGGCTTAGTTGCAGGGCAAGGTTATTTCTATCGTTTTAAATATGCTTCAAATTATTCGATGATCGGACAAACCAAGACTTTAGCAGATGAGGTGCAAGCCGTTCAATTTGCAGTTTGTTCATGTTCAAACTATCCAGCTGGTTATTTCCATATTTATAAAGAAATGTCAAAACAGGATGTGGATGTTGTCATTCATTTGGGAGATTACATCTATGAGTATGGTATGGGGGGCTACGCAACAGAAGAAGCAGTAGCGATGGGACGTGCGCTGGCGGATGATAACAACCTAGAAATTATTCACTTAGATGACTATCGTAAACGTTATGCCTTATATCGCTTAGATCTAGACTTACAAGCTGCACATCAACGCCATCCGTTTATTGTGGTATGGGATGACCATGAGTTAGCCAATGATACATGGAAAGATGGTGCTGAGAACCATCAGTCAGACACAGAAGGTGATTTTGCAGAACGTAAATTTGCCGCGCTGGCTGCGTATTTTGAATGGATGCCGATCCGTCCGCTTTCTGAAAAAGATCATTTAAATATTTATCGCCAGTTTAACTTTGGTAATTTGGTGCAGTTGAATATGTTGGATACGCGCATCTTGGCGCGGAGTAAACAGTTAGATTATGCGGACTATTTAACCGCATCGGGTTTGGATGCTGTACGCTTTACTACAGATATGCAAGACCCAAATCGAACGTTACTCGGCTTGAATCAACGCGCATGGTTAACACAGCAACTTGCGAGCTCAAAAGCCACATGGCAAGTTTTGGGTCAGCAGGTGTTGATGAGCAAAATGCTCGTTCCAGCCGAAATGTTACAAGTACTCAGTGCAATCAGTAGTGGCGCGGTAACTCCAGAAGTTTTGGTGCAGGTGAATCAACTGATTAAAGAATTGGTCGAAATAAAACTGCGTTACTTAAATAATGACCCTTCTTTAACGGTAGAGCAGTTGTCTCGTATTAAGACTGTGGTTCCTTACAATTTAGATGCGTGGGATGGTTATGCAGTTGAACGCGAGACGCTGTACGGCACACTGCAGTATTTGAATAAAAAAGTTGTGGTCTTGGCTGGTGATACACATAATGCATGGGCATCGGACTTACATGATTTAACAGGGCAGTTTGTAGGCGTGGAGTTGGCGACAAGCTCAGTTTCCTCGCCCGGTATGGAAAAGTATTTGTCTATTCCGATGCAACAACTCAAAGAGTTTGAGTTTGCTTTTACAACCTTGATTGATGAGCTGAATTATTGCAATTTAAATCAGCGTGGCTATTTGAAAGTCAGTTTTACTGCTGAGCAAGTACAGGCAGATTGGATATTTGTTGATACCATTAAGCAAAAAGAATACAGCGTAGATGAAACACGATTATATCAAGTGATACTGGATCCAAGCTTATTGCCCGTCAGTAGTTTAAAGCAAACGGCATAAATGCTGTCCATAAAAAACCGAGCATCATTGCTCGGTTTTTTTATAATTTTTCATCAATATAACTATCCAGATCGAGATGTTTGATCTGTTTGCAATAAGCCTGTTCATACTTGAGAAGTTTTACATATAAATCTGCTTCATGTCCCAATTGTATTTTTCTGGCTTGGTAATGGCTAGATTGACTCGAAATTAGACGTAATTTAAGGCGCGATTTGACCGTTTGCTTGTAGGCCCAAAAACAGATGCGTCTAAGTTGTTGTAGTTGATAATGCTCAAGCAACTGGCTATGGTCACGAAATAAATTTTCTTTATAGAAGCGGACAAAACCAAAGTTAACGCCAAAATAAAACAAGATCCACATCAGCAAACTGCTTTCAGTGAACATTAAATTCAGCCCACTCAAGAGAATTACAACTGCAAGCTTGATTGGTGCGTGACGTAACAGTTGATAGAGCGAGTGCGATGAGTGTTTAATTTGTTTAATGACAAAGGGTAGCACCCACATTAGTACCAATAAAATACTAATAATGGCATAGCTCAGACTTTGAAATGCATCCAACTTTTCCAGATGATTTGAGAAAAAATTTTGTAAAATAAGGCTGATCGGAATAAAAATCATCACCGCCAAGACCCAAGGAACGAGTTCTCGCCAGTCATCCAAAATACCACGTGTTTTGATTTGGCTATACAATAAAAAATTGCGCTTAAATGCAGCAGGGTAAAGGGTCTCTAATTGTTGCAGTAACAGTTGGACTTGTTTAGATTGCATCGTCAAAAAAAGAACGTATGAAAAAATAGCCTTTACTATAGAGGATTTGCGTCGTTATCGTGCAAAAAAATACGATAATCAGAATATTCAGTATGAAATGATGAAGAATTTAATTTTTTCATGCCAAATTATGCGAAAATAGACGATTCAATTTTTTTGTCTAAGGGCAGTTCATGACTGATCAATCTCCTGAATCTTTAAGTGATATCGAAATTTTAGACATTTTGCAGTCTATGAAAGACGATGTGCTTGATACAGAGGCAAAAGAAGAGATCCGTAAAGGGGGGAAAGCTGGTCGTCAAGAAGCACATAAACTTGCGATTGTGGCTTTGAACCAATCTTTTGAAAGTAAGTTTGTTGAGGCTGTGGCTTTGGCATTGGGTCTTAATGATGCCCAAGCCAAAAAAATTCGCTACAAGAAAGACCGTATTCGCATTTTAAAAGTGCGTGGTATCGACTACATGGCAATTGATGGCGCGGAAACAGCACAAGTCTTGTCACAAGTTGCGCAGGCGATTGTACGTGAAGATGCAACCGTGACCCATGATTTACACAACATTTTCCCATTTTGGAAAGAAGGCTGGCCAATGGTTCAGTTTGACAGTGCCTATAAAATCTTAGCTGAAGATATTACCATTCATTATCAAGCGACTTTAGATCAATTACTTGAATTATATGGTCGTTAAGATCGCAGGATTAAAAGCACCTTCGGGTGCTTTTTTATCGACTAGTATTTAGGAGTCGAAAATCCACGCCAATAGTAGGCTGATAGGCCAAATAAAAAGTCGCCACCATGTGATGAGTGGATTCCAAAAATATTGTCCAAAAGATAGAGTATCGTTAAAGCTTCGTTGTCCACGTTCATAAGCATAAGGTGTGATACGCCATGCCAAAATCAGTAAAACAACAGCAGCAACAATCAGTAAGGTGTGACTGTACTGGAAAAAATAGTAATAAATTAAATACAGTGCAGAATAAAAAAAGGTACATGCCAGCACAGCAGGCAATGAAAAAGACATGAGTTTGACTCTATTTGTATAGTTATTTCAACGTATTATAAATGAAAAAATACCCGATGTGATCCATCGGGTATTTATGTGTGAAGATGATTCAAAATGGTGTGTTTTGAATCATTGCATGCTGTTTATTTAACCGAGAGTTGAATAGAGTGGGAAAATACCAAAGATCACTGCAGTAACGAGCATCACTAAACACGTAATGATTGCCCATTTGATGGTAAATTCTTGGTGTTCACCAAAGTTAATACCGGCTAATCCACAGAGTAAATAAGTCGATGGCACCAAAGGTGAAAGTAAGTGTACGGGTTGACCAACAATCGAAGCCCGTGCCATTTCCACAGGACTGATACCATAGTGTCCAGCGGCTTCAGAGAGTACAGGCAGTACACCAAAATAGAAGGCATCATTCGACATAAAGAAAGTCAGTGGCATACTAATCACCGCCGTGATTGGCGCTAAATACGGTCCCATACTTTCAGGAATAATTGCAACCAGTTCTTGAGACATGGCTTCAACCATACCTGTACCAGATAGAATGCCAGTAAAAATACCTGCCGCGAAGATAATCCCGACTACAGCTAAGGCACTGGCAGAGTGGTTACCCACCAAACGCTTTTGCATGTCTAAATCAGGATAGTTCACCACTAATGCAATACACAGTGCAACCATGAACAGAATTGCTGCAGGCAATAGCCCCATCACTAGGCAGACCATAAGTACTAAGGTCAATAGTGCATTGAACCATCTTAAGTGCGCGCGGTTGGCTTCAGGTTCTTGTGAAATTTGAATACTGTCGCCATGGCTAATGTCTAATTCCACAATACCAATACGCTTACGTTCCATACGACCATACATAAAGCCGAGGAAGTATAGAGGTGGTCCCACATGTTTGAACAACTAAAAGCTTATTTATAAGTGATACTCTGCTCTAGTTAAGCTACCTTATTTTGTTGTGGTAGCTGGTCATAGTAAAACTCATCTGGAGTCATTTTGTCCA